>DASTBC010000215.1 GCA_035712245.1 Candidatus Eisenbacteria bacterium | reverse complement strand
AGTCGCGTCGCGGCTCGCCGACGCGAGCGCGTCCACGAGCGTCGAGTCGCGCAGCCGCGCCGCCGCGAGTGCCGCCGCGCGCCGCACGGCGGGATCCTGGGCGCGGAGCGCGCGGTTGAGCGCGGGAGCGGCGGCGGGCCTTCCCCCTGCGTCTCCGAGCGCGGCCACGAGCACGGCGCGGGTCGACGGGTCCGTCTCCACGTCGATCCGCCGCGCGAGCGCAGGGCCGGCCGTGGTGTCCGCCACGAGCCCGAGCGCGAACGCCGCCTCCCGGCGCACGGCGGGAGCCGGATCCGAGAGGGCGCGGACGAGCGCGGGAACGCTTCCCCGGTTCTGGATCCTCCCGAGCGAGCGGGCCGCGGCCGCGCGCATCGGCGGCGCCGCGTCCTCGGCCAGCCAGCGGGCGAGGTCGGTCGTGTCGCGATTCCCCTCGCGCGCCAGCATGTCGCGAAGGCGCTCCCGCTGCGCGGAGGTGGGCGTGAAGGGAGCGGGCGCGGCCGCGGTGCCGGCGCGTGGCTTCGACCGCTGGGCCGACGCGCGAGTCGGCGCGTCGACCGACGCGAGACCCGCCAGGACGATCGCCGTCGCGGCGATCCGGATCACCGGCCCAGCGCGCAGGGCTCCTCCTCGAGCAAGGGCAGGACCTGATCCAGGACCTGGGCGGGCGGGATGGACTCGAGCGCGTGATCCTCCGCGCGCACGGTGCGCACCAGGCGTCCCACCGGAGCCCACTCCCGCGGATCGGACCATCCGTACACGCCGACCGAAGGGCAGCCCGTCGCGGCGGCGAGATGGAGCGGTCCGGTGTCGTTCCCGACGTAGATCCGCGCGACCGCGAACCGGGCGGCGAGCATGGGAATGGGCTCGCCCCTCACGACCGGAAGACTCTTCCCCAGCGCATGCGAGGCGGCCTCGACGCATCCTTCGTCCTGCGGCCCCTCGAGCCACGCGACCTCGACGCCTCGCGCGAGGAGCTCCCTCGCGACCATGGCGAATCGATCCGCCGGCCACCGGTTCTTGACCTTGCCGGCACCGGGATGGAGGTACGCCACGCCCCGCGGCGCGCGCGCGACGAGCTCGGGATCGGGCAGGTACGTCGGGGGCGGCGGCGGGTCGGCCGTGACGCCCACGGCGCGCGCGAGCGCGAGGCAGACCTCCGATTGATGGAGCGGCCGCGCCGGATACGGGACCGTTCGCGTCAGGGACGCGCGATCGCGCTCGCCGTAGTGCGCCGGATCGAATCCCACGCGCGCTCGCGCGCGCGTCGCGCGCGTCCGGTACGCTCCGCTCTTCGAGTAGGACACCGTGGTGAAGTAGATCGCGAGGTCGGGACGCGGCCCCGGGCGGAGCGTATCGCCCAGCACGCCGAGCGCGTTCCTCGTGTCCACGACGCGAATCTCGTCCGCCCACGGCTGCCCCAGCACGGCGGGAGCGTTCGGGCGGCCGACGACGAGCGTGATGTGGGCGCGGGGAAAGCGTTCCCGGACGGCGCGGATCGCGGGGACGTTGAGGAGGAGGTCGCCGAGCTGGTTCTGCGGCCGGACGAGATGGATGCGGCGGGGTTCGGGCGGGGACTCGTCCCCGGCCGTTGGCGTCATCCTTCCGAGCCGGAGCTGGACTGCCCTGCCTTCTTCTTCATCTTCTCGAGCTCGAGAACCTTCACGAGCCGGTCGTGGCAGGGGGCGGGCATCTGGGGTGTTTCGTAGTGGCGGTAGAGCTTGATGGTCATCGTGAGGGTGTCGAACTCGGCGCGGCACTCGCTGCAGACGCCGATGTGCTGGTGCATGGCCTGAACGACGTCCGCCTTCAGGTCCTCGTCCACGAACTCCGACAGGGATTCGAGGACCTCCTTGCATGTCATCATGGTTGGGCTCCCATCGCGCGCCGCGGTTTCGGCTGCTCCGCGAAGTGCGTCGCGAGCCGGTTACGTATCTTGAGACGCGCCCGGTGCAGCCGGGATTTCACGGCCGCGACCGAGAGGTCGAGAATCTCGGCCACTTCGGCGTTGGAAAGCTCCTCGAGATCGCGCAGGACGAACACCTGGCGGAACTCGACGGGGAGGGATTCGATGGCCTCGGCCATCGCGGTCTGCGTCTCCTGGCTCAGCATCTGCTCCACGGGCCCGGGAGCCCAGTCCGCGATGTTGATCGGAACTTCGCGCTCGTCGGCGTCGTCGATCGAGACCGTGGGGAGCTGTCGCTTGCGGAGTCGCATCAATGCGGAGTTCGCCGTGATCCGGTAGATCCAGGTGGAGAAGGTCGAGTTTCCCTGGAACGACTTGATGCCGCGATAGGCGCGTAGGAAGGTATCCTGAAGCACGTCTTCCGCGTCCTCGGGGTTGCGCAGCATCTTCAGGGCCAGGCTGTAGACCTTCGACTCGTACCGGTGCACCAGCTCCCCGAAGGCGCGCTCGTCGTCCCGCTGCGCCCTCTGGACCAGTGCCTCGTCCGACTCGTCCCTGACCGCTCGTTCCTCGACCATACGATGCACCGGGATAGGGGGTGGGTTCGGTGAAACCACATGTTTGAGGCTCCACTGAGGCTAATGAGGGCCTGGAGGGGTGTCAAGGAAACAGCAGCCTGGGGGTGCCTCCACCCCACCGGAGCGGACGAGGCTCGATCCGGATGACAGGATCTGTGGTAGACCTGTGCCAAGTCGATACACGCAGGGTGCGAGCCGCGCCTGCTCCGAGGCTCTGAAGGGAGGGATCCCATGAGACGAATGGCCCCGGCGTTTCTGACGATCGTTCTGAGTCTCTCAGGCTCCCCGACGTTCCACGCGCCCGCCGCGGCGACACCGGCGGACTCGATCTACACAGGGGTGTGCGAAGGATCCGTTCTGCCGATCGGCATCGTCCTTCCCCAGGATGGATTCCAGGCGGGATGCTCCCACCCCTACGTGCTGAAGCACGCGGCGGGTGGGGGGCACCGCGGGAGCTACGGTCTGGTCGATCTGCCGTCTTGCCCGAACGGACCCTGCGCCAACCCCGGAGGTCAGGACCGCCTGAGCTGCGAGCTTCGCTATGGGAACTACTGCTGCACGGAGAGCTTCATCGTCGGCCGGGAGGTGGAGGTGGAGCC
>DASTBC010000214.1 GCA_035712245.1 Candidatus Eisenbacteria bacterium | reverse complement strand
ACTGATCCGGACCTCCCTGCCCCTGGATTCCCGGACGCATGTCCTCCACACCCTTGGCCACCTCCACGTGGTTCACGCCGTGGTCGAACGCGGTGGTCGGGGTTCCGGTGTTCCAGCGGAGATCGCTACCACCCGTGTTGCGGATCTGGATCGTCTTCGTGCTCGTCCCGCCCGGTAGCGCCGCCGCGACCAGAGGACTGGGTTCCACGCTCACTCTCGGAGGCACCAGCACGACGGCGGTGAGCGGGATCAACCGCGGTGAGTCCGGGTCGTTGCTCGCGATGGTGAGCCACCCGCCGCGGTCTCCGGCCGTCGAGGCGGTCAGGGTGACCTGCATCACCGCGCTCTGGAGCGGCGCGAGGCTCATCGTGCCCGGCGAGACGGCGTAGTCCGGCACGGATGGTTGGGCGCTCGAGACGTCGAGTCGGTCGGTTCCGGTATTCGTGATCCGGAGCTCGCGCGTGAGGCTCCTTCCCACGTAGAGCGTGTCGAAGACGAGCTCGGCCGGGCTCACGCTGAGCTCGGGGATCCCGATCACGTGGAGCGAGACGGGGAGCGACATCGCCGGCGTCACGGGGTCGTTGCTCCTCACCCGGAGCGTGGCGGGATAGTCCCCCGGGAAGATTCCCGCCGCGTCGGCCGTGAGGCGGACCGGCTGCGTGGCGCCCGGCGGGATCGTGCCGGCCACGGGCTCGACCTCCAACCAGTTGGGCGCCGGCGAGAATCGGATCGCCAGCCGGTCATGGATGTAAGACGAGTTGAACACGACTTGCAGGCCGTCGTTCCGGCTCGCGTTCTGGATGCCGACGGTCGCGGCCGTCACGGGGGGCGTCATCGTGAGGTACTGATAGAGAATCGTCCCGTTCGGATAGAGGAGGATCTGGAAGGTGTACCGGCCCGCGCCCGACGTTCCCGGAACGTCGTTCCACTGGATGATGAGCCGCGTTCCGTCATGGTGAACGTAGGCGCGCTCGACGCCCGAGAAGTTGAGGTCGTCCCAGAAGGCGGCGAGCAAGTTCTCCGGCGCGCCGAACGAGGGAAGCGGCTGGTTCGTGAAGCGGATCTCCGGACTCGTGAACGAGATCCATCCGTGCGTGCAGATCCGGAAGGTCGAGAAGCTGTTCCCGTAGAAGGGAAACTCGAAGCCGATCGGGACCGGGCCGTGATTCTCGTCCAGGTTGCGCATCGGGAGCCGGGTTCCGATCTGGCTGATCTCCACCCAGTCGAAGACGGGACCTCCCGGCTCGTCGCTGTCGGTCCACCGGTATCCGAATGCGTCGGGACCGCCCGATCCCTGGGTGACCGGCTCGCCCTGCCTCGGATCCACCGCGCCGCGCGGAATCTCCATGGACGGTTGCGGCTCGACCTGGGCGGCCGCCGATTCCGCGTCGATGGAGTAGGTGAGGTCGCTTCCGCCCGCGTTCCCCAGGGTCAGCGTCTGCGACTCCTCCTCCCCGGTCTCCACCGTGAACGCGAAGGATTGAGGCGTGGCGGTGAGGACGGGCGGCGGCACTCCCACTCCGCTCAGGGACACCACTCCGGGGGACCCTTCGGCGTTGTGGGCGATCGAAAGCGCCGCGTCGTGTTCTCCCGCGATGACGGGCGCGAACTGCGCCGGCACGACACGCGAGGTTCGAGGTGCGAGCGAGAAGGCGGAGGGGTCGAAGACGTAGGAGGGATCGTCGACGGTGATTCCTTGCACGTCGAGCGGAGCCGAGCCGACGTTGAACACGGTGAAGCTCCTGTCCGCGCGGGTTCCCAGGAAGATCGATCCGAAGTCGAGGCTCCCGGGCTGGACCGCGAAGAGAGGGACGCCGGTGACGACAAGCGAGACCGGAACCTCGGTGCGCCGCTCGTCGGGATCGTTGCTCTCCACCACGATCCGGGCGGCGTACGGGCCGCCATCGAGGGTGCTCGCGTCGAAGAGGACGGTGATGTCCATCCCCGAGCCGGCGGGCATCGTCCCCGTGGAGGGCTCGACCGAGAGCCAGGTCGGACCGCCGATCGTGCCGTGCCCCGTATCCGGGAACCAGTCGGTGGGTCCGAACGAGCTTCCGACGACCCCGGTCACGTCGATCTTCCCGTCGTCATTTCCGAGCGCGGAGAGCGGCAGCGCGAACTGAAGCGAATGAGAGCCGAGCTGGACCGCAAAGCTCCCCACGTACCCGCCGTTGATCCGGTTGTAGAGATGCACGAAGCCGGAGCCGATCGAGAAGAGCTCGATCTCGTACTCCATGCCGATGTCCTGGCCGGGCGAACCGAAACTCGGCCGGTACCCGGTGGATGGATTCTGGTCCACGTCGAGCGAGAGGAAACCGCCGAAGTCGAAGGCTTGGAGCACCGTGGCGAGTCGCATCTCCACCTGGAGCTGGCCGCCGCCGCTCGAGGCCCGCAGCTCGGCGACATCCACTTGCGTCGCATCGCCGACGGGGTCCGTCACGACGAGGGGCAGCGTGACGGGCAGGATGGGGGGCGCGAGGGACATCGAATCAGGCGCTTCGGCTCCGCGGGCGCGGAATTCCGCCCAGGTGGTGGTCGTCGCCGGCTGAGGCGGGGTGGAGCCGCCGGGCGGGGCGGGATCCGGGTCTTCGACCTCGATCTGGAACACGAGGTCGCTCCCGCTCACGTTCTCGATGCGGAGCGTGCGTGTGACCATCTGCCCGGTGTTCAGCGCCTCCGAGAACGACGCGGGAGCCACGTCGATCTCCGGAGGCGCACGCCCTTCTCCACTCAGCGCGATCGTGATCGCGCTCTCGTCGGGATCGTTGCTGTGGATGACCGCGGCTGCCTCGATCGGGCCGAGGCGTGTCGGGGCGAAGGTGAAGATCAGAGGCATGCTCTGGCCCAGCCCCAGCTCGAAGCTCGCCGGCTGGGCCTGGAAGTCGGGATCGCCGATCTCGATGCTCTGCACCGAGAGGGACGCCGTGCCCGTGTTCGTGACGCGGATCGTGTCCGCGCGGGAGGCGGTCAGGAAGACGGGGCCGAACGGGGACGCGAGGCGGTCGAGAGCGATATCCGGCGCGCCGGTCACCTGGAGGGAAACCGGAACCGCGATCTCCGGCTCATCGGGATCGTTGCTCGCCACCACCACCTGGGCGAGATGCTCCCCTCCCGCCAACCCGGCCGCATCGAGGGTCACTGTCACGGTGGCGTTGCCTCCCGGCGGGGTGGTGCCCTGCGCGGGAGAGACATCGAGCCATGTGATGCCGCTCAGCCAGTCGAACGCCTGGTTCGCGAGGAGCTGGTTGTCGGCGTAGCCCGTGTGAAAGTCGCTGAAGACCTCGTCGGTGAAGGCGAGCAACTTGCCCCCGCCGACGCTCGCGGCCGCGCCGCTGGGCGCGCCGGCCACGTCCTCCAGAAGGAGCACGGCTGGAGCCTCGATCCCCGTCAGCGTCGCCAGATTCGCTTCCAGCCTCACCGCGTCCACGTCGCGAGTGACCACGTGAGGGTAGACCCGATTCGTGATGCCGCTCGTGCCTGAAGCGGTCGTGTACCGGAGCGTGACACCGGCGGCGGTGAGGAAGGTGTTGTAGATCCCGACCGTGCTGAAATTGTCTCCCTCGAGGAGAATGGCTCCGCCCGCCTGCAGCCAGGCGGTCACGGCGGAGAGCTCGGACGGTTGCCACGGGCTGGAGGAGTCGGTGATCCAGAGGATGTCCCCGTTCGAGAGGTTCCCCGCCGTGAACGGCTGGGTGATGGTGACGACGGTCGCTCCCCGCTGGGCGAGCGTCTGGATCAGGCCGTTCCAGCTGAATGGATCCGAATTTCCGTGCGCGAGGTCGAATAGCACGCGCACTCCGGTCAGGCTCGCGAGCGTGGCCTCGAGCGGGCCGCTGCGCGCGAGTCCAGAGTCCTGCGCCGAGGAGGCGCCGTCAGGCGCGCCGCCCTGCGGCGACGGGGGCTCCAGCTGGTAAGTCTGGAGCGAAGAGCCGCTCACGGCATCCGCGAACGCCCTCCACGACAGCGGGGTCGCACCGGTGTTGTCGATCGAGAGCTGGCGGGTGGTCGTCTCGCCGGTGAAGAGCGCGGCGCTCAGCGAGGCCGGGGCGACCGCCACGTCCGGTGGAAGGATGGCGGTGCCGGTCAGACCGAGCGTCGCGATCCCCTCGTCGGGGTCGTCGGAGAGGACGGTCAGGGTTCCGGAGAACGTTCCTGTCGCGACGGGGAGGAATCGAACCTCGACCTCGCGCGTCTCGCCCGGGTTCAAGGTGAAGGGGGCGTCGTCCACCTCGAACACGGACGGACTCGTCCGGACGTCCGTCACCTCCAGAGGAAGGACTCCCGCGTTGGAGACCCACACCGACCGGATCCCCGTACCCTGGACGAAGACCTCCGCGAACGAGAGGGACGGCGTCGAGAACTCGATGTCCGGAGCCCCCTGGATATGGAGCAGAGCCGGAACATCGGTGACGGTCTCGTCCGGGTCGTTGCTGACGATCCGCACGACACCGCTGTACTCCCCACCCTGCAGACTCGTCGCGTCGAAGCGGACCGTGACGGGCATGCTCTGCCCGGCCTCGAGGCGGCCGCTCGATGGAGTCATCGAGAGCCAGGTGGGGGCCGCCTGGATCCGCACGGCGAGGCCGCTGCGCACGTACGTGTGGTTGAACACGACCGTGAGACCGTCGTTTCGAGTCGCGTTCTGGATCCCGACGGTCGCGGAGCTCGAGGGCTCGCCGATGTAGAGGTACTGATAGAGGATCGTCCCGTCGGAGTGGAGGACCACCTGGAACGTGTACGGCCCGCCGCTCCCATAGTGCTCCACGTTCGTCCACTGCACGATGAACCGATGCCCGTCGGTCCAGGTGTGCGCCGTGGACCCACCCACGAGATAGAGGTCGTCCCAGAACGCCGCGACCATGTTCTCCGGGGCGGATGGATTCGGAAGGAGCTGGTTCGTGTAGTCGGCGGAGCTCGAGGTGAAGCTCAGGAAGCCGTTCGAGGAGACACGGACGCTGGAATGGAGGTCGTCATAGAAGGGAAACTGGAATCCGATCGGAATCGGGTTCGACGTCACGTCGTCCCCCGAGATGGGAACCAGCGTTCCCATGCCGCTGATGTCGATCCACTGGAACACGGGGCCGCCGGTTTCGTCGCTGTCGACCCACTGATATCCGAACTGGTCGGGCCCGCCCTTCCCGTTCATCACCGGGTCGCCCACTCTCGGGTCGGGCTCGCCCTTGCCGAGAACCATGAAGGGCTGGGGCGTGGTCGCCGTCGACGGGGACGCCGAGGCGGCCGAGAACTCCAGCGCGCCCTCGTCCCCGGTGTTCGTGATGGTGATCACGCGATCGCCCTGCTGGCCCGTGAGAAGCGATTGCTCCAGCGATCCGGGCGTCACGGCGATATCCGGCGGCCCGATCGTCATGGCCCCCGCTGGATTCGAAAGGGATGAGGCATTCCCGTACTCGTCCACCACCTTCAAGGCGAAGTAGTAGGCAGTCTGGAACTGGAGTCCGGTGACGGTCGCCTCTTCGGCTGTGCCCGACGGACGCGGGATCGGCACGCCCGAGACGGGCTGAGCCGACGCGAACGAGAGGTTGGTGATCGGAGCGAGGGCGTAGCGGAGATCGTAGCGGCTCGCGCGTCCCTGGCTTCCGTCGTCGCCCGTGGCCGTCCAGCGAAGGACCACGCGGTCCGATTCCACGTCATGGACGATCAGGTCGGTGACGGGAGCTGGAGGGAGGGAGTCCGGGCCCTCCAGCATCCGCACGGCGTTCAGGCGTCCTCCCGAGAGGACGGATCCCGCCAAGGATGGGAGCGGGTCGGCCGAGTTCAGGAGCACCGTCTTGAGCTGCTCCGGAGCCATGTTCGGAAACTCGGACAGGAGGAGCGCGAGCGCTCCGCAGACGTGAGGCGTGGCCATCGACGTGCCGCTCAGGAGTCCGTAGCCGTTGTTGGGCAGCGTGCTGTAGATGGACGATCCGGGGGCGGCCACGTGCACGGTGGTGGCGCCGTAGTTCGAGAACGAGGAGAGAACGTCCTGAGCGGTGGTGGAGGCGACGGCGATCACGTTCGGGACGTTGTAGCTGGCGGGATAGTGCGGGAAGAGGTCCAGGCTGACCCCCGAGTTCCCCGCCGCCGCGACGAACACGATCCCCGCGCTGTTCGCGCTCTCGATCGCGTCCTCGAGCAGGGAGGAATAGGAGCCGCCTCCCCAGCTGTTGTTCATGATGTGCGCGCCCATCTGCGTGGCGTACTCGATGCACTGGATGGCCGAGGACGTCGATCCAAAGCCGTCGGGGCCGAGGAACTTGAGCGGCATGATGCGGACGTTCCAGGCGACGCCGGTGATCCCCAGGGCATTGTCACCGGTCGCGCCGATCGTCCCGGCCACGTGGGTCCCGTGTCCGTTGTCGTCCATGGGATCCCCGTCGAACCAGTAGTAGTCGAACCCATGCACGTCATCGATCCATCCATTCCCGTCATCGTCGATCTGGTTGCCGGGCACTTCTCCCGGATTCGTCCAGATGTTCGTGGCGAGATCCGGGTGGTTGTAGTCGGTTCCCGTGTCGATGATCGCGACCACCACGTCGGAGGACCCGGTCTGCGTATCCCACGCGGGGACCGCGTCGATGTCCGCTCCGGGGAGCCCGCCCGTTTGGCCCGTGTTCAGGAGACCCCACAGAAGGTGGAAGTCGGGATCATTGGGAACGTCGTCGGCCTGGAGGATCCAGTTGGGCTCGATCGCTTCGATCGCCCGGTGATTCCGGAAGCGGTTGACCGCGTCCTGAGCCGAGAGCCGGGTGATGCGGTGATGCTCCGCACGAATCCGGCCGAAGCGGCGCAGGCGTGTCGAGCCGAGCTCTTCCATGACCGCGCGAATGTCGGCGACGGTCGCGTTCTGCTTGAACTTGACGAGGACCTCGCCGGGAACCATCTCGGGCGGAGCTGCCCGGGCGGGATCCGGCGAGAGGAGCACGAGGAGCGACGCGACGAGGATGGCGGGAATCGAGAGATACGTGCGGAAAGGGGTCGAGCGTCTGAAACTGGACCGTGCCACGGCTACCCCCTCGAGAAAAGGGTGATCGCTAGGAGGATCCCCCCAGGGGGAAGGCCCACGCGTCAGCTATGTCTATGGAACGGAGGACGGAAAGGAAAGCGAACGGTGAGCCCATTCCTGGCTCCCAGCTGGCTCGGCGTTGGTTCGATCGGGGAGGGCAGGACTATGGCATGATAAGTTATTGTTGTCAAGTAGCTTGGAGCGCCGGTGATTACCGGTGCAGGACCTTGAGTTGCCACAGGTCTCGGCCGCTCGCCTTCAGCACGGGATCCATCGCGAGCAT
>DASTBC010000213.1 GCA_035712245.1 Candidatus Eisenbacteria bacterium | reverse complement strand
AGCTCAGCACCGTGGTCTTGATCTGCGAAGCCGCCATGTTCGGGAACTCGGATCGCAGGAGCGCGATCGCCCCGGCCACGTGCGGGGTCGCCATCGAGGTGCCGCTGATGTGGCCGTACGAGCTGCCGGGGAGCGTGCTCCAGATCGAGGAACCCGGCGCGGCGAGGTGCACGGTCGTCGCCCCAAAGTTGGAGAACGGGGAGAGGATGTCGTGGTGCGTCGTCGACGCCACCGCGATCACGTTCGGGACGGGGTAGCTCGCGGGGTAGTGCCGGAACGAGTCCAGGCTGATTCCCGAGTTCCCCGCGGCCGCGACGAACGAGATCCCGGCCGCGTTCGCGTTCTCGATCGCGAGCTGGAGGAGCGCGGAGAAGTTCGATCCTCCCCAGCTGCTGTTCATCACGTGCGCGCCCATCTGGATGGCGTACTCGACGCTCGCGACCGCATCCGACGTCGCGCCGCTCCCGTTCCCGCCGAGGAACTTGAGCGCCATGATCCGTACGTCCCGGGCGACTCCGGTCATGCCGACGCCGTTGTTTCCCACGGCGCCGATCGTGCCGGAGACGTGCGTGCCGTGTCCGTTGTCGTCCATCGGATCGCCGTCCTCGTTGTGGAAGTCGTATCCGTGGACGTCGTCGACGTAGCCGTTTCCGTCGTCGTCGATCAGGTTGTCGGGAACCTCGCCCGTGTTCGTCCAGATGTTGCCCGCGAGATCCGGATGGTCGTAGTCCGTTCCGGTGTCGATGACCGCGACCACGACGTCGCGCGAGCCGGTCTGCACGTCCCACGCCGGGACCGCGTCGATATCCGCGCCGGCGAGTCCGCCGGTCTGGCCCGTGTTCCGGAGACCCCAGAGGAGATCGAACTGGGGATCGTTCGGCACGTCGTCCGCCTGGACGATCCAGTTCGGCTCGATGATCTCGACCGCCCGGTGATTGCGGAAGCGGTGGACCGCGTCCTCGACCGAGAGCCGCGTGATGCGGTGGTGCTCCGCGCGGATCTTCTGGAAGCGCCGGACCCGCGTCGCGCCGAGCTCGTTCATGACCGCGCGGATGTCGGAACGGCTCGCGGTGGCCTTGAACCGGACGAGCACTTCGCCCGGCACCATCCCCGGAGGTGCGGCCGAGACGGGCCGAGGAACCGAGAGCACGCCCGCGATCAGCGCTGCGAAGGCAACCGCGAGCGCTCCCCGGAGCCACGGGTGGAGAAGGCGCAGAAGCGAGGGGTGAACCAACCGTACCAAGCACAACCCCCGGCGAAGCCCGTGCGGCGATCGCGGCTGGAGACCCCGGTGGTCGTGGGGATGGGGTCCCGTCGCCCTCGAAGGGGGTGGAGGGCGCGTAAAGTTCATCGTACTTCGTGAGTTACGACATCGGAGTCTAGCACGGTCGCGACGCGAGATTCCAGGACCATCTCCGGCTGCTGCTATGCTGCACGGCGCATGAGCGTCACGTCCGTGATCTGTTTCGATGTGGATGGAACGCTGACCCACGGCGTGCGAGGTCCCGCGATCGACGGGGCCGCGAGCGCGTTGCGGCTGCTTCGCGCGGCCTTCCCGGTGCGGCTCGTGACCAACACGACCAGCGTCCCTCACCGCGCGCTCGCGCGTCATCTGGTCCTGCTCGGTCTCCTGGAGGATGAGTCCTCGCTCCTGACGCCCGCGACGGTCGCGGCGCGCGTGCTCCCGGAGCGCGGCCACGACTCGGGAATCCTGATCGCGGAGCCTGCGGCGCGTGACGATTACCGGTGGTTCCGGGAGGATCCGGCGGGGCCCGCCGTCGTGCTCGCCACCGAGGCGCACGATCTTCGCGTTGGCGAGCTGCAGCCTGCGTTCCGCCGCCTCCTCGAGGGCACCGCCTTCTACACGCTCCAGCGGAATCGCTATTTCCGGCGAGACGACGAGCTGGTCACCGACCTCGGCCCGCTCGCGGCGTTCTTCACCTATGCGTCGGGCGTGGAGGCCGAGACGCTCGGAAAGCCCTCACCGCTCCTCTACGACGCGATCGCGCGGGAGAACGGCGCGGACCGCGGCGAGATCGTCATGGTCGGGGACGACGCCGAGTTCGACGTCAGCGCCAGCGTGGCGCTGGGGATGCGAGGCGTGCTGGTGCGGACGGGAAAGTATCGCGAAGGCGACGAGACGCGCGTCACGCCCGCCCCGAGCGCGGTGCTCGGGAGCGTGGCGGACGTGCCGGCGTGGCTCGGGATCGTGTAGCGGACTAGTGAATCTGTCCCCGGATCTCTCCCTCCGGAAAATCCCCCGCCCTGCCCGATCCGGACTGACCGTCGTCGGTGTGCACGTTGACGTACGCATTGCCCGCGTCGAACGCGGCGATCAGATCGAGCAGCGTTCGTCCCGCCAGCTCGCCGGTTAGATTCGCCGAGGTGATCGTGCCTTCCGCGAGCATGCCGTTCTTCCTGCCGCCTCCCGGGTCCGTCGGGCCGTAGAGCGTCACGACCGCGCCGCCGTTCGTGCCGCGGGCGCCGAGATGGATGTGCGCGGCCACGACATTCTCGATGTTCGAGGCGATGAGCTTGTACGCGAGCTCGGTGCCTTCCTTGTTCAGCTTGAAGTTCACGTGTCCCGTCGCGCGAGTCTCGCGCATGGGCACTTCCTCGCGGCCGGTGAGCTGGGCCGTGTAGCTGCGCTTGAGCTGCGCGGTCGCGGGAGCGACGAGGAGCGCCAACGCCGCGACGGCGAGAAACAGGGTTGTGAGCCGTCTCATGGGATTCCTCCCGTGGTCCGTGGTTGGCGGGCAAACGGCCTACTCATGCAAACCCCGGGCCCGGAGGGCGGGTTTCGACTCTATCTTGTTGTGATTGGCTAGCTTTGGAGGCTCGCGGGGCCTGCGGTCACTCGGTGGGCGCTTTGTCCACTTTGGGCACGGCCTGGGCAAAACGTGCCGCGAAGGACTCCGCCGACTGGGCCCTGGAGAGGTCCAGCTCGAAGTCCGGAACGGTGGCGTCCTCGAGCTTCTCGAAGAGTTCCCGCGCTTCACGCTTCGAGAGCCCGATCGCTTCGAGCTCCGACGCGCCGAGGGCCTCGCCGTCCTTCGCCTGGAGCCCGTCCCCCTGGCGCGCGACCAGCCGGCGAAGCGCGGTGAGCTCCGCGCGCGAGAGCCGTGCGCCGCAGAGGTCGAAGTCGATCCACGCCTCGTAGCTCAGAGGCGCCGCGCGCTTCAGCATTCCGGCGATCACGCGTCCGTACTCCTGGATCTCCCACTGCGCATGGCGGTCGACGCGGAGCGTCAGGAAGTGGAGCAGATTGTGGAGGTCGATCTTCCAGTACCACTGGGTGTACGTGGAGAGCGGCAGGTCGATGCGCGCGAGCTCGCGCGCGACGTCCTGCCCGGTGAGCCATTCGTAGGTGTCGCGGCTCTCTTCGCGCAGCCTCTCCCAGCGTCGGAGTGCCTCGCGATGAACGTTCTCGGGAACGTGATCGCCGCTCCGCCCTTGATTGTTGGAGCGACTCTGGGTCTGAAGCTGATCCTGAGAGGGCGTGTAGAAGAGCATCGGCAGGAGCGAATACCTTCCTGACGCCTCGTTCACGTTGGCGGTTCTATGTCTGATTTGCTGCCGTGCGACGAACATCGGCATGCAGCAATGGAATTTGAACTCCAGCATCTCGCTCGGTGTGGTGTGATGATGCCGGCGCAGATAGCGAATGAGGCCCCTGGTGAGATTGACCTGGCGCGTGCCGTAACCGTAACTCACCCGTGCTGCACGCTCGATACACTCGTCGGTTCCCATGTAATCGACCAGAGCCACGAAACCGTGGTCGAGTACGGGAAAGTAAAGCCCGAGTAGCTCTTCGGCTCCGGGAGAGGTCGGTCGGCGAGTCATGCGGCGATATTGCCTTGCGCTCCCGCTGGCCGCAAGGTCAGAGGGGACGCTACTGCGAGGCGCGGAGGGAATCGACGTACGCCTGGAGCTTGCCCTTCTCGTACCACTTCGTGCTCACGTACTTCGCATAGATCATGAAGTCCGGAGAGCGGATGTAGCCGCTCACGCCGCCGAGCATCTCGGCGTTGGGCTTGAGGAAGTACGTGGCCGGGAAGCCGGTGACGCCGACCGCGCGGGCGAACTGGCGCTCGGTCATCTCCTGTCCCTGCCAGTGGACCTTGGAGGAGGACTCGCCGTTCACCTTGGCGAGGACGAAGTTCTCCCGCAGGTGGGCGGCGACCTCGTCGTTGCCGAAGGTCTGCTTGTCCATCATGCGGCAGTAGCCGCACCAGGTCGTGTAGACGTTGACGATGACGTGCTTGTTCTGGGACTTCGCCTTGTCCACGGCGGCGTCGAGGGCGAGCCAGTCGAGCTTGGTGGCATCGGCGGCCTTCTTGTCCTGAGTCTCGGAGGCCTTCTTGTCCGCGGTGGCGGGCTTCTGGGAATCGGGCTTCGCCTGGCCCAAGGGGGGCGTTCCAAGGAGGAGCAGGCTCACCGAAGCAAGTAGGGCGAGGTGTTTTCTCATCGAAGCCTAAGCCTTTGGTTGGACATCACTTGGGGACGGGCCTGGGGAATGCCCGGCCGGCCGGTCCAGGCCATTGAGGTTACCATCCGCCAGTACCCCACATCAACGCGGTTTTCTTCCACTTAGGGCGCATTCCCCAGCAATTCCCGCCTCCCCCGGACCGTCTGGTACCAGGCGAGGGGCGCCGCGGCGAGGATGAACCCGAGCGCCAGCCACGGCACCGCCCGGAGGCCGAACCGGTCCGCGAGGATCCCGCCCGTCACGGGGCCGACGACCGTCGCCAGCGCATAGGTCCCGCTCAGGACGCCGAGCCCGCCTCCCCGCTGGGCCGCGGTGGAGTACTCGCTCGCGAGGACGTTCGCGCTGACGTTGACCAGGCTGAAGAGCGGAAGCGCGTAGAGGGCTCCGACGGTCATCGGATCCCGCGCGAGCCCGATTCCGAGATACATGGCCCCGTAGAGCGAGATCCCGCTCGCGAGCACGGCGCGGCCGCCGAAACGGCGGATCAACGGCCCCACGTAGAGGAACGACACGATCCCGAGCACGCTCGAGACCGCGAGCGCGTAGCGCAGCGTGCGCATGCTGGCGCTCAGGCCCTCCACCATGTAGACCGAGAAGAATCCCCACATGACGTAGTTCGCCGAGACGAAGAGGAAGGCAAGCGCGCAGAGGCGGAGAAGACGCGGATTCTCGTAGAGCGACGCGAGATCCTGCGCGAGCTTCGACATCCAGCCGCCGTGGTCCCGCGCGGGGAGCGGCTCGCGGCGCAAGTCTCGGAGCGCGAGCGCGCAGACGAGCGCATGCGCGCCGAGGAGACCGGCGCAGGACCACATCGCGGCGCGCATCCCCGTCGCGATCCCGCCCTCGAGGAGCCACCCCGCGCCGTAGCTGCCGACGAGCCAGCCCGTGCTCTGCGCCATCAGGACGAACGCGAGGGCGTGCTCCTTCCGGTCCGGACGGAAGAGCGTCACGTAGGTCTTGAGCGACGGCGCCAGCGTGCCGTAGAGGAGCGAGGCCAGCCCGACGTAGAGAAGCACCTCGAAGCCCTGTCCGAAGAACGGGATCACCGCCACGGCCGCGGCGTATCCGGCAAGGCCGACGAGGACCATCGGCTTGAGCCTCCCCGACACGTCCGAGAGGCCTCCCCAGAAGTTGCTCGCGACCATGGCTCCCAGGGCTGGAACCGCGACCACCAGCGCGACGGTTACATAGGATGGCTCCCCCAGGGCGCGGCGGACGTACAGCGGGAGATAGCCCTGAATGAGGGTGAGCGAGAGACCTTCGAGGAGCGCGGCGGCCAGGATGAGAGGCGGCATCGGGCGAGGCTAGCGCATCCGTTTCGCCGTTTGCTAGACTCGCGTCCAAGCCGCTCACCTGCCGAGACGTTCGCCGGACTTCTGTGCCCGCGGAAGCGGGCGGAGGGATACCTTCACCATGAAGACCCGTTACCGAATGCGCGCGATCGCCGCGATCCTCACCGCGCTCGCGCTTCCGCTCCTCGTCTTCGGACCGTGGGGCTGCGGGAAGCAGCCCGCCGGAGACTCCAACGCCGCCCAGACCGCCGCCGCTCCGGAGCGGGCCATCAACTTCAAGATCGGCATCATGACCGGCACGGTCTCGCAGGGCGAGGACGAGTTCCGCGGCGGCCAGATGATCCAGAAGAAGTACGGCGCGGATCACGTCAAGCACGTGACCTACCCCGACAACTTCATGAACGAGCAGGAGACCGTGATCGCGCAGCTCGTCGGGCTCGCGGACGATCCCGAGGTGAAGGTGATCATCGTCGCCCAGGCCGTCCCGGGCACGCTCCCGGCGGTGCGCAAGATTCGCGAGAAGCGCCCGGACATCAAGATCGCGATGATCGAGCCGCACGAGGACCCCGCGATGGTGAACGCTGAGGCGGACATCGCGATCCAGCCGGACCAGCTCGCGCGCGGCCGGACCATCATGGCGGTCGCGAAGAAGATGGGCGTCACCGACTTCGTTCATTACAGCTTCCCGCGGCACATGTCGCAGGAGCTGCTGGCGCGGCGGCGCGACATCATGAAGGAGGAGGCCGCGAAGCAGGGGATCAAGTTCCACTTCGTGACCGCGCCCGATCCGATGGGTGAGGCGGGCATCGCCGGCTCGCAGCAGTTCATCAAGGAAGACGTCCCGCGCGAGGTCCAGAAGCTCGGTCCGAAGACGGCGTTCTTCTCCACGAACTGCGGCATGCAGGATCCGATGATCCAGACCGTGCTCACCACGGACGGGTACGTTCCGGAGCAGTGCTGCCCCAGCCCGACCCACGGATATCCGACGGCGCTCGGAATCCGGATCCCTCCCGACAAGGCGGGGGACTTCACGTTCATCAACACGGAGAACCGCCGCGTGATCGCCGAGCACGGAAAGACGGGCCACTTCGCCACGTGGCCGATCCCCGAGGTGATCATGGCCATCCGCGGGAGCACGGACCTTCTCGTCGACAGCGTGGAGGGGAAGGCGGACTACCAGGATCCGGCCACGGTGCAGAAGTACTTGCAGGACATCGCCGGCGTGCCGATCACGCTGACCAAATACGACTCGCAGAAGGGCAACTCCTACCTGGTCCTTGTCGACAGCATCTACTACTAGCGGACCCTTCGCGCCGGAAGGCGCCGGAACCCCTGCCCTCGAGCTCCGGGACATCGTCAAGGAGTTCGAGGGCAACCGCGTTTTGAAGGGCGTCTCGCTCTCCGTGATGCCCGGCGAGATCCACGCGCTCGTCGGCGAGAACGGCGCCGGCAAGTCCACGCTCATGAACATCCTCTTCGGGATGCCCGTGATCCGCGAGACCGGCGGATACGGAGGCGAGGTCGTGCTCGGCGGACGGGCCGTGCGGTTCCAGAATCCCGAACAAGCCATCGAGTCGGGGATCGGGATGGTGCACCAGGAGTTCATGCTCGTCCCGGGCTTCCGGGTGG
>DASTBC010000212.1 GCA_035712245.1 Candidatus Eisenbacteria bacterium | reverse complement strand
GGTGGCGCGGACGCCGTGGCCGCGGCCATTTCGGAAGCGTTCCGCTCGCTCTCCGTGCTCCCGCTCGAGAACGTGACTCGGGATCCGGCTCAGGAATACTTCGTCGACGGGCTCACGGAGGCCTTGATCTCCGAGCTGGCGCGGCTTGGCGCGCTGCGGGTGATCTCGCGCACGTCGGCCATGAAGTACAAGGGTGCTTCGAAGTCGCTCCCCGAGATCGGCCGCGAGCTCCAGGTGGACGCGATCCTCGAGGGATCGGCCCTTCTCGTGGGACAGCGCGTGCGCGTGACGGTCCGTCTGGTCTCCGCCCGCGACGATCAGACGATCTGGACCGACCGCTACGATGACAGCGTGGAGGACGTGCTGGACCTCCAGAGCCGCATCGCCGAGAAAGTGGCCAAGGAGATCGCCGTGCAGGTCACCCCCCGCGAGGCAACCCGCCTGGCGCGGCGGCGACCGGTGAATCCCGAGGCCCACCTCGAGTATCTGCGAGGCCAACACGCCGTGCGCGACACCTCTCCCCAGGCGGTGCTCCTCGCCATGAGACACTTCCAGCATGCGCTGGAGCTGGATCCGGCCTACGCGCCGGCCTGGGCCGGGCTCGCCGACTGCCACGTCATCCGGGCGCAACGGGGAATGGCCCCCGCGGCCGAGGCCGTTCGCGAGGCGGAGACGGCGGCCCAGCGCGCGCTCGAGCTCGACGAATCGCTCGCGGTGGCCCACGCGATGCTGGGCGCGATCCGGCTCCAGCAACTCGACATTCCCGCGAGCATCCGCTCGCTGGAGCGCGCCACCGAGCTGAATCCCGGGCTCGCCGACTCGCACCAGATCCTCGGGCGCGTCCTCTACTGCATGGAGCGACACGCGGAGGCGCAGAAGGAAATGCTGCGCGCGCTCGAGCTCGATCCGATGTCGATGATCATCCACACGTCCGTGGGGGACGCGTACTACTACGCGCGGCAGTACGAACGGTCGCTCGTCTACTATCGGAAGGCTGTCGAGCTGGATCCACGGTTCGACGGCGCGCACACGGATCTGGCGCGGTCGCTCGAAGCCCTGGGCCGGTTCGACGAGGCGCAGCGGGAGTACGAAGAGGGAAGGCGGCTGAGCGGTGGCGTGGCCGGGCCCACGTTCGGTCTGGGCCACCTCGAGGCGAGCCGCGGCCATGTCGACAAGGCCCGCGCGCTCCTGCGGGAGCTGATCGAAGCCCGCGCGCACCGGGTCGTGTCTCCCTGGGGCATCGCCGCGCTCCACGCGTCACTGGGGGATGTGGACGAGGCGTTCCGCTGGCTCGAGACGGCCCTGGAGGAGCGCTCGACCGGGCTCACGTTCCTGAGGGTCCATCCGAGGATCGACATTCTCCGCTCCGATCCCCGCTATGCGTCCCTCGTGGAACGCGTGGGTTTGGCGCGGCGCTAGCGTCCTGCTCGCGAGCCTGTCAGCGAGCCGGCGCGGGGCTCGGCTGGGCGGACGTCTTCGCGAAGTGCTTCGTCTGTTCCTCCCGAAGCTGGTCGCTCAGCCGGCCCGGCGGAAGCTCCACGTCCGCGAAGCTCAGCGCCTGGTCCTTCGGGACCCGGCGCATCACGCGGCAGCCCTCGGAGAGCCCCATGGGCAGCAGGTCGCCCGCCTCGCTCACCTCGTAGTTGTCGATCGAGCCGTAGCAGTGGAAGCCGCCGATCCCGTCGAGGACCTCGCCCGGCTCGAGATCCCGCTTCGCCACGGTGACGACGTCCACGACCGGCGCGCCGATCGGCGTGACCGTGGGGTCCCGGAAGAGGACGGCGCGGGCCACCGTCAGCGGCAGCTGCACCTGAGGCAGGTGATACGGCGTGTAGAAGAGATAGAGCGGCCCGTCGCCCATCTTGAAGTACTTCATGTACTGCTGCTTGATCGGGTTCTCGTTGTATCCCACGACGAACGCGCCCGTGTGCGGCTCGGCCCCGAGCGTGTACTCGACGAGTCCCTGCTTCAAGAGCTTCTCGGGCGGGAACTTCGTCAGGATCTCCTTCACGTGCGCGCACGGATGTCCGTGCATCCCGCGCACGTCCACGCGAAGCCCTGTCGCGTTGCACAGGATCGCGGCCTCCATGGAGAGCTTCGTCCCGTCGGCGAAGCTCGTGATCATGACCGGCTTCTGGTTCACCTTCTCGGCGAACGCGCGCTGCGTCTCGGGCGTGCGGTAGCGGTCGATCATGCCCTTGATGTTGCCCGCCAGGACCGGGCGGTAGCCGATCGTCTTCACGAACCGGAAGAGGTTCATCGCCACCCCGGGCTCGTCGCCGTCGGTGTCGGTGAAGACCACGCCCGCGCGGTCCGCGTGCACCTTGAGGATCGGGCCGACGGTCGCGTCCAGCTCCACGTTGCCGAGGATCAGGTGCTTGCCGTTCCGGATCGTCTCCACGGCGACGTGGGCGCCGTGCTCCACGTGGCCCGTCGTCTCGACGATCGCCTCGATGCCGTCCGCCTTGCAGAGGAGGAGCGCGTCCTCCGTGACCACGTACTTCCCGGCGGCGAGGGCGGCGTTCACCTGGGAGAGCGTCGTGCAGCGAACGAACTCGTCGATCCCGGCGTCCCGGTACGTGCGCTCCGCCTGGTCGATCGTCCGGTTCGCGACCGCGACCAGCTTCATGCCCCGGATGCCGGTCAGGATCTCCAGGCTGATGCCGCGCGCCATGTAGCCCGCGCCGACCATGGCGACCCGGACCGGGTTGCCTTCGGCGAGGCGCTTCTCGAGAGCGGTGTCGACGATCTGCATGGCGCGTTCCCCCTTTACTCGAGCCTGCCGGCGTAGTCCTGCCACGCCGCGTCGGCGTCGGAGATGCTGGTCACCGCGAGCGGCCAGACGATGCCGAAGGCCGCGTCGTTGTACCGAACGCCCCGGGCCGAGCCCGGAGCGTAGAACTCGCTCGTCTGGTAGGTGATCTCGGAGTCGTCCTCGAGGGTCTGATATCCGTGCGCGAACCCCTCCGGCACGTAGAGCGCCTTCCGGTTCGCGGCCGACAGCTCCAGGCCGAACCACTTCCGGTGGGTGGGGGACCCGGGCCTCAGGTCGACGATCACGTCGTAGACCGAGCCCATCGTGCAGCGGACGAGCTTCGCCTCCTCGTGCGGCGCGATCTGGAGGTGCATGCCGCGAAGGGTGCCCTTGGCGCGCGAGAAGCCGACATTGGTCTGAACCACCTTGGGATTCAGTCCGTGCGCGGTCAGCTCGTTCACGCAGAAGGACCGGCCGAAGAAGCCGCGGCTGTCCTCGCGGCGCTCGATATCGAGCACGTACGCCCCGGAGAGTCCCGTCTCGGTGAACCGCACGCTACCGCCCGATCCCCTCGTATCGGGGGACCGCGTCGGGAGGGATCATCCGGCGGCCGTCGATCAGCACGGGGGGGGAGGTCCGGGAACGGAGCATCCCCGGCACCGCCGCGAACTCGGGCCACCGGGTCACCAGGAGCACCGCGTCCACGTCCTCCAGGCACGCCGCGAGCGAGCCGACGATGTCGAGCGGCTTGCCGTCGAACACGCGCCTCGCCTCCTGGCCCGCGATCGGATCGTACGCCTTGACCTTCGCCCCCGCCTCGAGGAGCTGCTCCACCACGGGGATCGAGGGGGACTCGCGCATGTCGTCCGTGCCCGGCTTGAACGCGAGCCCCAGCACGGCGACGCGGAGACCCTGGAGATCTGGGGCGCGCTTCCGGAGCATGTCGATCATGCGCGACGGCTGGTCCCGGTTGATGTCGAGGACCGACTGCAGGAGCCGCATCGGCACGCCGCTCGCCTGCCCGTGCGCCACCAGCGCCTTCACGTCCTTGGGGAAGCAGCTCCCGCCGAATCCGCACCCGGCGCCCAGGAAGCTCGTGAGGCCCGCCTTCCGGGGCCCTTCGGGGGTGTGCATCGAGAGCTCCTTCATCAGGTGGACCCCGTGCAGCACGTCCACGACGTCCACGCCCCCGACCGCCGAGCAGAGGCTGGCGATCTCGTTCGCGAAGCTGATCGCGGTCGCCTGGAGCGAGTTCGAGGCGTACTTGATCAGCTCCGCCGTGCGGTTGTTCGTGCGCAGGACCGGGACGCCGTCGAAGCCCTCGTAGAGCTTCGCCATGGTGTCGAGCGTGCGCTCGTCTCGGCCGCCCAGCACGATGCGGTCGGGCTCTGAGAAGTCGCGGATCGCCTCGCCCTCGGAGAGGAACTCGGGATTCATGCCGAGCCCGAAGCCCTCGCCGGCCGTCTTGCCGGAGGCGCGAGCCACGAGCGGTCCGACCACGTCGTCGGTGGTCCCGGGCACCACGGTGCTCTTCACCACGACCACGTGGTATCCGTGCTTCGCGCGGATCGCGCCGCCGATCTGCTCGGCCGTCTTCCGGATGTAGGTGAGGTCGATCGTCTTGCCGTCGAACGGCGTGCCGACCGCGATCATGGTGAGGTCGCTGTCGCGGACGGCCGAGTCGAGATCGTTGCTCGCGGTCAAGCTCTTGCCGGCATTCCTGCGTAGAAGCTCCGGCAGTCCCTCCTCGTGGATCGGAGGCTCGGCCCGGTTGATGGCGTCCACCTTCGCGGGATCGATGTCGACGCACACCACGCGGTGCCCGCGGTCCGCGAGGCACGCTCCCGTGACCAGGCCCACGTATCCGGACCCGATGATGGAGACCTTCACGACCGGTTCTCGCGATACCAGATCAGCGAGCGGCGAAGTCCCTCGTCCAGCGTGACGGTGGGGTTGTAGCCGATCTGCTCTCGTGCCTTCGTGATGATCGGACAGCGGCGGTTCGGGTTGTCGACCAGGAAGTCGGGGTCCGAGGAAGTTTGCATCACGACCTTGCCCTGGTACCCGACGAGGTCCTTCCCGAGCGCGACCACCTTGTCAGCCAGCTCGCGCATCGAGATCTCGGGCGTCTCGACGCCGATGTTGTACGCCTCGCCGGGATGTCCGTTCACGAGCACCCGGTAGTAGCCCATGATGCTGTCCGCGTCGTAGCAGAAGGTCCGCTTCGCCGTCCCGTCCGAGAGCATCACGATGTCCTCGCCGTTCAGCACGTTCCGGCAGAAGTCGGGAAGCACGCGGCCGTCGGTGATCTTGAGCCCCGGGCCGTAGTTGTTGAACGGACGCGCCACCTTCACCGGAATTCCGTGCTGGCGGTGGAAGTTCACGCAGAGGGTCTCGCCGTAGCGCTTCGCCTCGTCGTAGCAGGCCCGCGGGCCGGTGCAGCTCACGTACCCGCGATAGGTCTCCGGAGTCGGGATGTTCGCCGGATCGGGATCACCGTAGATCTCGCTGCTCGAGTAGAAGAGGAATCCCTGGACCGGCTTCCCGGCCTTCTTCCGCTCGAGCGCGTAGTCGAGGAGGCTCCGCAGGCCGGTGATGTTCGCGTCCATCGTCCCGATCGGGTCCTGGCGGTAGATCGTGGGGGACGCGATCGAGGCGGCGTGGATGATCCAGGAGAAGTCGCCCATGTCGCGGGGAAGGGGATCGCGCAGGTCGCGCTTGGCGAGCGAGAGCTCCCGCCCCTGCTCCAGCTTCGTGAGCCAGTCGGGCACGCCGCGCGAGAAGTTGTCCCACACGGTGAGGCCGATCGGGTTCCCGGAGGCGTGATGGCGGTTCCAGTGGGCGACCGACTGGACGAGGTAATACCCGAGGAAGCCGGCGCCGCCGGTGATGAGAAGGCGACCCCCCGACATCCTGCCGAACTCATCCTTGTTGGTCGTGCAGATGTAGGTCAGGTCGTTCTGGACGACCTGGTCGGCGGTCATCTTATCCGGTGTACACCGCCTGGATGCGCCGGAGGAGCTGGAGGGCGTCGGCCCTGGAGCGCTGGAACGAGTTCCGCCCGATGATCGAGCCGAACCCGCCGCCGTCCCGGATCGCCTGGGCCTCGGCGATCACGTCGTCGTCGCTGTCTTTCTTGGCGCCGCCGGAGAAGATGACGATCCGCCGTCCCGCGAACGTGGACTGGACCACGTGGCGCACCCGCTCGGCGAGGGTGCCGACCGGGATCGCGTGCTTCTCGTAGACCTTCCGCGCCTCTTCCTGCTCGATGGCGCTCGAGGGGAGCTTCACCTTCACGATGTGGGCGCCGAGCTGGGCCGCGATCTGGGCGGCATAGGCCACCACGTCGATCGCGGTCTCGCCGGCCTTGCTGATCATCGATCCCCGCGGATAGGACCAGACCACCACGGCGAGCCCGTGCCGCTTGGCCTCTTCACCGAGGGCGCGGATCTGCTCGTACATCCTTCCCGCCTGCGCGGAACCCGGGTAGATCGTGAATCCGATCGCCGCGCAGCCGAGCCGTAGGGCGTCGTGGACGCTCCCCGTGACCGAGGAGAGCGGGTCCTTCTCGTCGTGGAGCACGTCGTGGTTGTTGAGCTTCAAGATGAGCGGGATCTCGCCCGCGAACTCCGCGGCCCCGGCCTCGAGGAAGCCCAGAGGGGCGGCGTAGGCGTTGCAGCCGGATTCGATCGCCAGCTCGAAGTGGTACCGGGGATCGTATCCGGCCGGGTTGGGCGCGAAGGAGCGCGCCGGGCCGTGCTCGAATCCCTGATCCACCGGGAGGATCACCATCCGACCGGTGCCGGCCAGCGTCCCGTGGTTCAGCATCCGTGCGATCTGGGCCCTGGAACCGGGATTGTCCGAGGAGTACCAGGAGAGGATCTCCCGGACTCGAGGCGTGGCGCGCTGGGTTCCCGGCCGCGCCGGAGGCGCTTCGGGCGTGCTGACCTGTGGATTCATCGGACGACGATTATAGCGATTGGGAGCCCTTGAGGGAAGCGTAGCGGGCGGCACCCAGAACGGCCGAATGCTCGTTCCGGACCACCCAGACCGGGATCGAGGCCAGCAGCTCGCGGTGGGGCGGCTTGTCCGCGAAGGCCCTCCGGAAGGTGTCCGAATCGAGGGCGGGGAGGATCTTGGGCGCGATCCCTCCCGCCAGATAGACCCCCGACCGGGCGACGCACCGGAGCGCGAGATTCCCGGCCTCGGCCCCGAACACCGAGACGAAGATCTCGAGCGCCCGCTCGCACCAGGGGCAGTCCTTCTCGATCCCGCTCCGGCTGATCCACGACGGTAGATCGTCTTCGCCCCCGGCGTTCGCGAGGTGCTCCTTCCATGCGCTCGCTCCGCCGCGAGGGGGAAGCCCCTCGACCGTGCGGCCATGGGTCCATTCCGCCACGCGCGCGAGCCCCTGCCCGGAGACGACCGTCTCGTAGCTCACCCGTCCGTGGCGCGCGCGGAGCGCACGGAAGAGCTCGATCTCCTCGTCGGTTCGCGCGGCGAAGTCCCCGTGGCCCCCCTCGGAGGCGACCGGAACGAGCGCTCCGCCGACGCGCGCGAGGATGGACTCTCCGAGCCCCGTCCCGGCCGCGATCAGCGCGGCGTTTCCATCCGGCTCCGGTGCGGCGTGCTGGATCGGCACGAGATCTTCCGGCGCGAGCGCGGGGATCCCGTATCCCGAAGCCTCGAGATCGTTGAGGAAGTAGACGGGAGCGCCGAGCCGCCTCGCGATCGAGGCGGCGTTCATCGGCCACGCGAGGTTCGTCCCGACCACGTGGCCGCGCACCGGAGGTCCGGCCACTCCGAGCGAGGCGCAGTCCACGGATGCCGGGTGGAGCCGGAGATACTCGGCGAGGAGCGCCTCCGGCGATTCGAAGTCCGCCGCGCGGAACACCTCCGGCTCACGGCGCGGTCCGATCGTGCCGTTCCCCGTGTGCTCGAAGAGCGCGAGGCTCGCCTTCGTCCCTCCGATGTCGCCGGCGAGGATCACGCGAGGACGAGGCTCGCCGCCGCGCGATCGAGCACCCAGATGGTGCGGCCCTCCGCGGGAAGCGCGAGCGCGGCGGGCGTGGGATCCGGGGCGTTGCGGCGGAGGGTGCTCTTCACCGCCGCGGCCTTGTCCGCGCCGAGGACGAAGAACACGAGGACGCGCGATTCGCGAAGCACCCGATGCGTGACGGTGATGCGCTTGCTCCCGTCTCCCGGGTGCGTCGCCACGACCACCAGGCGCTTGATCTCGGGCGCCGCCCCGGGGAAG
>DASTBC010000211.1 GCA_035712245.1 Candidatus Eisenbacteria bacterium | reverse complement strand
GCGCTGACACTGCCCCTGGGACGACTACACTCGCCGGATCGTCCTCGTGGATGCCGCGCGGAGGAGTCCTCTCGAAGTGCGAGCGCGCCGGTCTCGCGCTCGGGGACCCTCCTCGAGCGCCACAGGTGGATCGCGAGGGGGCACGTTGACACCGTTTGTGAGTCAGCCTTACGGTGGAGCCGGTGGGAAGCCGATGCGCCGGCTGGTACACGTTCGCGGCCCGGTTCCCTTGGACAAGGAGGTGCGATCATGAGCGGGTACGTGCGCTGGATGTCGGCTCTGGCTGTCGTGGTTGGATTGGTCACGGTCTGCGGGACCGCGCAGGGGAGTTCGCTCGGAGCGGGGATCCATTACCTCCGCACCCTTGGAGACATCACCGCGGACGACACCATCGACCTGAACCAGGACTCGTTCTCCCTGCTCGCCTCGCTCAAGAGCGACATGGGTCCCCTCACGCTCGACGGCCAGGTCGAGTACATCTTCGACTACCTGGGCACGGATGAAGCGATGTGGGTTCCTTCAGCGTGGGCGCTGCTCGGCAAGACGATCTACGGTGGAGCGGGGATCGGTATCGGCCACACCGATGGCGAATGGCAGACGAATCCCTTCTATGCCCTCCGGGCCGGCGTTGAAATCCCCCTGGGCGGAATGGCCCTCGACACGTACGCGTCGTACCAGTTCCAGAGCGGCGCCGAGCTCGAGGATCTCACCGGCGAGGATCTCGACAGCCTGACCTTCGCCGCCCTGCTCCGGTTCGGGCTCTGAGGCAGCGTCGTCGCGGAGAGCGACGAGTCAAGCCACGCAACGCGAGCGCAGCCCGGGGAGCGGAACCGTGATGGAGGTGCGCTGACCGGTTCATGACTCCGGTGCGGATGGCGAAGCGCGCGGCGATCGGGACCTTGGCTCTTGCCGTCGGCGCGCTCACGCTGTGGATCGTCCTGGCACCGATCCCAGCCGTGCCACCGTCCGGGTCGGCCGCGCCGGCCCGCGACCACGATGAGGCTCTGGCCCGCTTTCATCGTGGCCGCGCCGGAACGGATTCGAGCATCAACGTCGACTGCCTCCCCCGGCTCCTCACGCACGGGTACAGGGCCGAGCGGGCCGTCGTTCTGCTCCACGGCTTCACGAACTGCCCGAGACAGTTCGACTCGCTGGCGGTCCTCCTCTACGAGCGGGGCTTCAACGTCTATCTCCCGCGCGTGCCACGGCACGGAAACTCCGACCGGATGACCACCGAGCTCTCGGAACTCACGGCCGAGGAGATATCCGCGTCCGCGGAGAGCGCTCTCGATCTCGCTCGAGGGCTGGGGGACCGCGTGACGATCGTCGGGCTCTCCGTGGCGGCGGTCGCCACCGCATGGCTCGCGACCCGGAGGCCCGATCTCGACGAGGCGGTGCTCGTCGCGCCGTCGCTCGGGCCGAAAGGAGTGTCTCTCTTCTGGACGAGGCGCATCACGAGCGCGCTCCTCGTCTTGCCGAACTTCTTCGCCTGGTGGGACCCGAATCAGAAGGAGCAATTGCCGGGACCGGCACAGAGCTATCCTCGTTTCTCCAGTCGTGCGCTCGCGCATGCGTATCGCCTCGGCCTCGACGTCATGGAATCGGCGCGCGACGAGAAGCCGGCGGCGAGGCGAGTCACGGTCGTATCGAGTGCCTCCGACGAAGCGGTTTCGAGTGAGGCGATCCACGAATTGGTCCGCCGCTGGCGTGCACGCGGGGCCGATATCCGCACGCATGAGTTTCCCGAGTCCCTGGCCGTGGCCCACGACATGATCGACCCGGAGCAACCCTATGAGAAGGTAGCGGTCACCTACCCCGAGATCGTGAGACTCGTGGCGGAGTAGCCCGCGCCGACGGTGCGTCTCAACCCTGGGCCAGGTACACCAGTCCACGCACGGCCAGAAACGCGAGAACGCCCCCGGCCAGGACCAAGGCGCCCCGAGGGCCGGTACCCATGGCGCCCAAGTACGTGGACGTATCCCTCTCTTCCGGCAGCGTCTGATGCGTGACGTCGACCGACTCGAGCTGAGCGGTGAGGTGCACCCAGCCGAACATCGAGAGAGTGGCTTCTCCGACGAACCCCGGGTAGCGTGAGCTACCGTTCCAATTGTCGCCGCCTGCGAACAGGATCCCGGGCGCGAGGTCGAAGGAGAGGTCCTTGCTCAGCCAGTGTATGTACCGCGCCTTGACACCCACTCGCGTGCGCCGATCATCGATGCCGAAGTAGAGGTTTCCACCCAGCCCGGACGAGGTCGAGAGATTGCGGATCGCGCCCACGTCGAGGGTGCCGTGACCGCCGCTCTTGGGGTAGTACGCCGGCAGGCCAGGATCGACCCGAGCCGCGAGACCAACACGCGCGAGGACGAACCACGTCCTGTGGGGAAGGGGCGATTCACGGATCAGCATGCTCGGGACCGGGCTGGACCCTTCCGACGCCGTCAGGGGTGATGACGCTGCCCCGTCCGGCGAAATGCCGAGCCACAGCGCGCTGAGCAACAGCGCAAACCCATGAAGGAATCGTGCGGATCGCTCGACCTGGGACATCCCGTGCTCCGTAGGTGGTCTCGAAGACGCAGGACGGAAGCGCGTCACCCCGTTCCAGGGCGGCGCGCTCCCCCTTACCGTACTCGGGAAACGCCCTCAGGCATCGGAACCGCACCGTTCCTTCCCGCCCTCACCGGTGCGTCCAGTCGGTCCATCCCATGTTCTTCCCAGGGCGCGCGGGTGAGGTCGCTGGAAATTGGGTGCCGTAAACCCGA
The DNA here is from genome assembly GCA_035712245.1 of Candidatus Eisenbacteria bacterium. Taxonomy (GTDB): domain Bacteria; phylum Eisenbacteria; class RBG-16-71-46; order SZUA-252; family SZUA-252; genus WS-9. The sequence continues at coordinate 6,544 of DASTBC010000211.1, read as the reverse complement.
TTGACCAGCCAGGGCGCCCACGTGTCGTCGCCGGTGGCCCACCATCCGCCGAACTGGCGATGCAGGTTGTACAGGAACTGGATCATTCGCCGAAGCGCCTGGTTCTGCCAGTTCCAGGTGTCATATCCCTGGCGGCGCAGGATCTCGGCCTGCACGAGCGCGCCCTGAATGGCCTCCCAGCTGTAGTTCACGGCGTCGCCACGATCCGGGGGCCATTCGAATGAATCGCCCCGGCGCATTTCTTCCGGCAGGGCTCCGTCGAGCAGCACTCCATTCTTCACGCAACCACGCCGATTGATACCCACGGGCCTGGCCGGGTCGCACTGCCAGGAGAGATCGCCGTATTTGAATCCGGCGTACGCGGTGCGGTCTCCAAGCCAGCCCCGGAACACGGCGGCGGTTCGCGCCAGCTCTTTCGAGTCTCCCAGATAGACCGCCACGGCGGCCCGGCTCGCTCCCGCATGCGTCCCGTAGTTGTTGGGCCGGCCCTCGTGAGTCGATCGCAACGTGCGGCCGTCCGAGCAGACTCGGGTCAGCGTTCGGCGGAGCCATCCGCGGAACCTCGCGTCCTCGGATGGCTCGAGCCCGACGAGCTCCGCCGCGATGACGTACCCGGAGAGATTCCTGGCCAGCGCGAGCGAGGTCCCACCGACCTCGGTGTCGATCGCCGCCAGGCAGCTGCGGCGCACTTCCGTACGGTACTGCTGGATCCCGGTGCGGACGTACACCAGCGCTTTCGCGAGCGTGATCACGTCGCTGTCGTCGTTCTTGTTTCTCAGTTTCGGGCGCTTGGCCGACCGATCGGCCGCCTTCTTGACCGCCTGCCAGGCCGGGCCCGACATGGGGAGCGCGCGAACTTCCGCGCGCGTGATCCAGATGGCGGCGTTCGCGGGGGATGGACCCGATCCGCAACCCAGGAGAACCGCGACCGCGACGCCGACGAGATTGTGCCGTGCAAGCATCCTTCGCTCCTCATCCGAACCAGGTGCGCGCTGTGCTTCAAGCGTAACCCAGCCGGACTCCATCGGTCCTCGACCTCCGCCCACGCTCGCACCCTGCCAACCGGACAGCCCTTCTGCCAGCTTGGCAGGTGGAGCCGGCCCCACGGCACGGAGGGCACCTCGTTCCGACCCCGCCGAACTCCTCGCGGCGTCGCAGCTTGCGCCTGGCCGAGGCGCCCGGGCACGGGCGATGCTGCATGAGTTGTCCGGAACGCGAGCCGTCGCGTGTGGACGGCATCTCGAGGATGGGGGCAATGGGGCCCTGAACTCGACCGCCCGACGCCGGACGACTCATGGAGGCGGCCCATGTTGCACGGCATGGGAAAGAACGTCGTGGTGGTGTTGCTCCTGGCCGGTCTCCCGATCATCCTGCTGAGTTTGCTCTTCGCAGGGGTGCTGTTCGGAGCGTTCTGCTCCGGCTTGACCCGGTGACACGGGAGCATCCAGCGCTGCAGCGTCATCGGTACTCCTGAATCGTCCAGACTGGCCGGTCCGCGGCAAGGACGGTCCCCCACCGAATCGCGGCCGTGAGGCCGGCCCATCCCCGAAGTACGCCTGCCCGAAGGGCTGCGGTTTTTGCCGCGTGAATGCGGTACAATCGTGGGGACCGAACGTCGGAGTGGATCGCTGCAGCCATTCTGAGCAAGAAGCTATGAGCACCTCGATGCAGCCGACTCAAAGGAGAATGGGTGGCGAATAGTCGAAGACCTTCCTTCCTCAAGCGGCAGAAGGAACAGAAGCGCCTCGCGAAGGCGCTCGAGAAGCGCGAGGCGCGGCTCGCGCGAAGACGACCCCAGGAAGAGAGTCCCCAAGCGGAAGCCGCGGAGCTTGCGGAAGCCGCGGAGCTTGCGGAAGCCACGGAGCTGGCCGAAGACACGCCGAGAGCGGAAGCCACGGAGCAGGTGGAAGCCGCGGAGCCTGGGTTAGCACCCCCCGAGAAGTCCGAGGCTTCGTAGGATCCCTGCGGACCACCGCGACCGCTAGTCCGGCATGCCGTGGCGGATCAGGATGAACTCGCAACCGTTCTCGCTGGCCACGGGACGGTGAGCGGCCCCCGCGACGGAGCGGTGATAGTCCCCGTCGGCCAGCCGGTGCCCCTCACAGACACAGTCGCCACGAACGACGAATAGCTCCTCGGCGCCGACGTACCGGTGTGCCGGATAGCTTGCCCCCGGGTCCATCTGGACCAGGGTGATCTCGATGTGGTGCACGGGATCCTGCGCCAGCCGCTTGTAGCGCATGCCGGGTCCGGTGTCCGTCCACCGGCGGTCGGTGACGCGGATCGTGGCCGCGTTGGCCATCGTTCCCACGTCGGGCGCTTCGCCCGTTCCCGCCGAGATGCAGAGCTCCCTTAACGTGAACAGGACGCACCCGTCTCGGGTCTGCCCGCTCACCGAGGCGCCGACGGCCATGTGGAAGTCTCCTTCCTTCAGACTCTCGCCATCGGCCTCGAACTCGCCCGCCACGACGTAGACTTCCTGTCCCAGGAGCTCCGGAGCGCCGCCGGTGACGCTCCCTGCCGGAAATCGAACCAGCCGCGCCTCGATGCGATCCAGAGGATCGACATAGAGCCGGCGCGTTTCGCCAGGGCCCGAGGCGGCCGGCTCCCAGGAGAGACGGCTGGACTCCAGGAAGTAGAACTCCGATTCTTCGATTCGATCCTCGAAGATGGTCGACATGACGGACTCCTTTCGCCTTCCGGTGAACTCTCTCATCGAACCGCGAACCGATCCGGGACCATGCGAGCTCCGGGCGGCGACGGCAGCCGCGGCGGGCCGGCGGCAGCGCGAAGCTTCTCCCACTCGGATCGGATTCCTTCCTGGATTACCTCGACCTCGACCTGCGAGCGGGCGAACCTTCCCTGGCGGCGAACGAAGGAGCGAAGAGCGTCCTCGGAGAAGGACGGCTCCACGTTGATCCGCACGTCGCGGCCCTTGGTGATCTCGATCACGGGATAGAGGCCCGAGTCCACGGCCAGTCGAATGAGCTCGATCCCCTCCGACGGCTCCGACTTCCATCCCGTCGGGCACGGGGAAAGGATGTGCAGGAAACGGAACCCGCGAGCATCCAGCGCCCCCTCGAGCTTCCGCATCATGTCGTCGGCGTGGGCCAATGAGACGGACGCCGCATAGGGCACCCGGTGCGCCGCCATGATCCCGAGGATGTCTTTCTTCGGAGCGTGCTTTCCTTCCGGCGTCGTCGTCGTGGAGGCGCCGAGCGGCGTGGCGGAGGAGCGCTGGCCTCCCGTGTTGCCGTAGATCTCGTTGTCGTAGCAGATGAAGAGAAGGTCCTCGTTCCGCTCCGCCGCGGCGGAGATCGTGGCCATGCCGATGTCGTACGTTCCTCCGTCCCCCGCGAAGCAGAGGATCCGGGTCTTCTCGCCGTTCGCGGCCGCCACGCGAGCGAGGCCCGTCGCGACCGCGGCCGCCGCGGCGAAGGTGGACGCCACGACCGGCGCCCCGTAGGCGCTCCAGGGGAACGGCCCGGCCGTCACGATGCCGCAGCAGGCGGGAATCACGATCTGGACGGGCCGCTGGGCGATCGCGCGAGAGAGCATGTTCAGCGCGATCGACATCCCGCACCCGCCGCAGTTGGTGTTGCCCGGACGCAGCAGGGGCTCGGAGCGATCGCCGCCGACGAACGACTCGAGATCGGAGATGGTTCTCATCAGCGGCCTGCCTCCAGGAAGACGGGATCCCCGGCACGGTCTCGCGCCGCGAGATCCTCGTAGATCCGGCGAATGTGCTCCGGACGGATGTCTCCGCCACCGAGCCCGACCAGATAGCTCTGGACGACGGCGCCCGGATCGGCCAGCCCTCGGATCTCGCCCCAGACGATCCCGCCGAGCCCGGGACAGACGTCGCGATCGATGACCGCGATCTTCCGTCGCCCGGCCAGACGCGAGCGGAGCGCCACCTCGGGAAGGGGCCGGAACATCCGGATGCGGAGCGATCCGGCACGGAGCCCCTCGGCGCGCAGCTCGTCCACCGCCGCTCTCACCGTGCTGGATGTCGTTCCCATCGCCACGACCGCGAGGTCCGCGTCATCGAGCCGATACGGCACGACCGGATCGGCCGGCCGGCGGCCGAAGCATCGCTCGAACTCGTCCTGAACCGACGCGTACACGGCCGGCACGCGGCCCATGGCCTCCATGTGCTGCTTCCGGTGCATCTCGGTCTCGTGAGGGAACTCGAGTCCTCCGACGACGCGCGGCCGTTCCGTCAGCCGATGCGGGAGGTTCAGCGCCGGAAGGAACGCATCCACCGCGGGCTGGCCGGGTATGTCGGTCGCCATGAGCGTGTGCGAGAGGACGAACGCGTCCTGACAGACCATCACCGGAAGGAGAACCCGCTCGTCTTCCGCGAGCCGGTACGCCAGGAGGATGGAGTCGTGAACCTCCTGATTGTCCTCGCAGTAGATCTGGATCCACCCGCTGTCGCGCAGCATCAGCGTGTCGCCATGGTCCACCCAGATGTTCCAGGGAGGCCCCAGCGTCCGGTTGACCGCCATCATGACGATCGGAAGCCGGAAGAACCCCGCGGCGAACACGTTCTCGGCCATGTACGCAAGACCGTTGGACGAGGAGGCCGTGAACGACCGGGCCCCGGCAAGGGACGCTCCCATGCAGACCGCCATCGCGCTGTGCTCGCTCTCGACGCGTACGACCGAGCCCTTCTCGATCGTCTCCTCGCACAGCCGCTCGATGCACTCGGTCTGGGGGGTGATGGGATAGACGCCGCTGCAGAAGCCGCGTCCCTTCCGGTTGGCCCGCGCCGCGAGCGTCACCGCCGCGGCGGAAGCATGGTTGGCGCTGATGAGTTGCATCATGACGGGATCATCTCCATGGCGCCTCGCGGGCATTCTGCGACGCAGATCCCGCAGCCCTTGCAGAAGTCCAGATCGATCTCGTATCCAAGGGCGGTGCGACGAATGATCCCCTCGGGGCAGTAGGCGAAGCAGGTGTCACAGGTCGTGCAATGGCCGCAGGAGAAGCAACGTTCGGCCTCACTCGCATCGGAGATGCCTCGATGGGTCTCGGCGAAGGACGCGAGGCGCTCGGAAACCGGCACCTGCGAATCCAGGGCCGGAGGAGCGGGCACGAAATGCGCCATGCGAATCCGCTCGACCGCCACGGCGCTGGCGAGATCGGGGCGAAGGAATGGAGCGACCTTCTCCCCCAGCGCCGCGCGCACGCGGCGCGCGGCACGCCTCCCGTCGCCGATGGCATGGGCCACCGTCCCCTCGCCCGTGTGGAAGTCCCCGGCCGGGAACAGCTTCGTGAGTCCCGCATCCGTGCGCACGCGGCCTTCCACGAGGCTCCATCCCGCGGGAAGGAGCGCATGCTCCGCGGACTGTCCCAGCCCGAGGAGCACCGAGTCGCACTCGAGCCGGGAGCGCTGGCGGGTCACGATCGGCCGGCGCCGTCCGGATGCGTCGGGTTCCCCCATCGTGACCTCCGCCAGCTCCACCGCTTCGACTCGCCGCCGTCCAAGGAACCGCACCGCCTGGCGCTGGAACAGGAACTCGACACCCTCGCGCGCCGCCTCCTCGATCTCCTCGCGCAGGGCCGGCATCTCGCTTCGAGTCCGCCGGTATGCGACGGCCACGCGCGCGGCTCCGGAGCGCAGCGCGCTCCGGGCGCAATCGATGGCGGTGTTCCCGCCTCCCAGCACGAGGACGTGGCCGCTCAGCCGCGCCCCGCGCTCCAGATTCACGCGGTGGAGGAAGCGCGTCCCTTCCTCGATGCCGTCGAGCGTGGCGCCTGGCGCTTCGGGCCGGAAGGGCCGCGCCAGGCCACAGGCGAGGATCACGGCGTGATGCGCCACCATGAGATCGTGGATGGCTCCGGACGTGAGGAAGGCGCCGCGGCGCACTTCGACGCCGAGGCCGAGGATCCCCGCGATCTCGCGATCGAGCACCTCGCGCGGGAGCCGGTACGCCGGGATTCCCGTACGAAGAACACCGCCGAGCTCGCGTTCGCCCTCGAACAGGGCCACCGCATGACCGGCGCGCGCAAGATCGTACGCTGCGGCGAGACCGGCGGGCCCGCTGCCCACGATCGCGACCCTCTTGCCGGACGTCCCCGCGCGCGTGCCGCCCGCGAGCGGCCCCGCATGGTCGCCGACCCATCGCTCGAGCGCGCGGATGTTGACGGCGCCGTCATAGTGCCGGCGGTTGCACCCTTCCATGCACGGCGCCGGGCAAACGCGGCCGCAGATCGAGGGGAACGGCTGGGTCTCGGCGAGGATCCGCGCCGCCTCCTCTTCGCTTCCGCGAGCGACCGCCTGCACGAACCCGACGACATCGTTGCCCGCTGGGCACCACGCGCTGCACGGGGCGAGTCCCTCCGAGTACCGGGGAGCCTGCGTGCGCCAGGTGCCGGTCTTGAGCCCCGTCGGAGCGCCCTCGACGTGGCGGGTCAGGGGGAGCACGTCCGTATCCTGGGGAGGCGGCTCGCCGTTCTTCCGGGCGCCTCCGGTGGAGTGCGACTCTCCGAGCTCGACGGCATCGTAGGCCTCGCGCGCGGCGTCGAGATTCCCGAG
>DASTBC010000210.1 GCA_035712245.1 Candidatus Eisenbacteria bacterium | reverse complement strand
TCACAGCGAGCCGGGGCAGACCTCGACGCGCCAGCGCGAAACGAGCGAGCAAGGAGGCCAAACCCGCCACTCGCCTCCGCCTGCTCGCACGAGCCGCGCAGCGCTGAGCCGCCCTTCGTTCGTCGTTCCGTCCCTCGAACTACGCGTGCGCTTCCGCCCAATTCCGCCCGCGCCCTTCGAGCACGACCAGCGGCACCTTGAGCGGGATCGCGTGCTCCATCACCTGGCGGAGCAGCGGTGCCAGCTCCTCGATCTCGTCCTCGTCGGTCTCGAAGAGAAGCTCGTCGTGCACCTGGAGCACGAGCCGCGTGCGGCACCCGCGCTCGGCGAGCAGCGCGTCGATCCGGACCATCGCGACCTTGATGAGATCGGCGGCCGAGCCCTGGATCGGCATGTTCACGGCGAACCGCTCCGCCTCCGCCCTGCGCGCGCCATCGGCCCGGAGCGCGGGGAGCGGACGGCGGCGCCCGAGGATCGTCTCGGCGTAGCCCTTCTTGCGCGCGGACTCGAGGATCGTCTGGAGGTACGCCGCCACGCCGGAGAGCGTGCGCTTGTACTCCTCGATGAACGCGGTCGCGAGCGCGCGCGAGAGGTTGAGCTCGCGCGCGAGACGCGCCGGGCCCATCCCGTAGAGAATCCCAAAGTTCACGACCTTCGCCTGCGCGCGCTGTCCGGGCGTCACGGCGTCGGGGGGCACGCCGAAGAGCTTCGACGCGGTGGTGGCGTGCACGTCGGCTTCGGTCCGGAAGGCCTCGGCCAGCACCGGATCGTGGGAGAAGTGCGCCATGAGCCGGAGCTCGATCTGCGAGTAGTCGAAGGACGAGAGGAGCCCGCGCGGCCCCTCGGCCACGAAGGCCGAGCGGATCAGGCGCCCCTCCTCGGTCCGCACGGGCACGTTCTGGAGGCTCGGCTCGCTCGCGCTCAGGCGTCCGGTCGAGGCGACCGTCTGGTGGAACGTGGTGTGGAGGCGCCCCGTCTCGGGGTGCACGAGCCGCGGCAGCGTGTCGACGTAGCCGGTCTTGAGCTTCTGCGCCTGCCGGTGCGCGAGGAGGAGCTTCGGGAGCGGGTGCACCGCGGCGAGCGCCTCGAGCACCTCGACATCGGTGGAGTAGCCGTCCTTCGTGCGCTTCCCGCGCGGGAGCTTCAGCCGCTCGAAGAGCACTTCCGCGACCTGCCGCGGAGAGCTCACGTTGAAGGGCACGCCGGCCAGATCCTGGATCTGGTGCTCGAGCCGCTCGAGCTCCGCCCCGAGATTCGAGGCCATCCCCTCGAGCACCGTGGCGTCGAGCTTCACCCCGGCCCGCTCCATCCGCGCCAGCACGCCCACGAGCGGCATCTCCACGTCCTGGAAGAGGCTCGTCTGGCCCATGACCTCGAGCTCGCGCGTCAGGACCGGCACGAGCCGGAGGCAGGCGTCGGCGTCCTCGCAGCAGTACTCCGCGAGCCGCTCCACCGGGACCGCCGCCATGCTGATCTGATCGCGCCCGACCCCGATCAGGGACTCGGTCGTGATCTTCTCGAGCCCGAGGCGCGACGAGGCGAGCGCGTCCAGGTTCTTCGGCTGGTCCGGGTCCACGAGATACGCCGCGATCATCGTGTCGAACGCGACGTCCCGCACCGGGATCCCGAAGCGATGGAGCGCGTGCCAGTCGAACTTCGCGTTCTGCGCGGCGCGAATCTTCCCGCCCGCGTCGAAGAACGGGCGGAGCGCGGTCCGGACGTGGTCCGGATCGAGCATCGTCCCTTCCCGGTGCCCGATCGGGAGGTACGCCGCGCGCCCCGGCTTCGTCGCGACCGCGATCCCCACGAGCTGGGCGCGGAGCGGATTGAACCCGGTCGTCTCCGTGTCGAAGGCCACGGGACCCGCCGTGTCCATGAGCTCCCGCGCGAGGCGTTCGAGGTCCTCGCCCGTGGCGAGGGTCCGGTACTCTCCGAACGGGCGGCGCGGCTCACCCGCGACGGCATGAGCTCCCGCCGCGCCCACGGCGCGGGCCGTGGCGCTTCCCCTCTCCCGCGCGGGTGTGGACGGTGCCGCGGCGGGAGGAGGCGCCGCGGTGCGGATCGTCTCGGGAAAGAGATCCTCGGGAGTCCCCGGCGGCGCGGCCGCGAGGTCGCGCGATCCGTCGCCCGCCGACGCATCTTCCGCCTCCGGGAGCGGGATCGCGATCTCGGCGGAAGTGCTGGGCCGGGAACGCGCCGCTCCTCCGCGCCGCGGCGCCGCCGTGGCCGGTCCCGGCTCGGGCGGAGCGCCGGAGAGCTCCGCGGCGAACCGGCGCCGAAGCGTGTGGAACTCGAGCTCCTCCATGAGGCGAAGGAGCTCCTCCCCCTGCACGGCCTGGCGGTCGAGCTCGTGCCAGTGGAGGTCGAGCGGGAGATCCGCGCGAATCGTGACGAGCTTCCGGCTCAGGCGCGCGCGATCCTCGTTCTGGCGGAGCTTCTCGCGGATCGCCGGGCGCTCGATCTGATCGAGCGAGGCGTAGAGGCTGTCGATCGAGCCGAA
>DASTBC010000209.1 GCA_035712245.1 Candidatus Eisenbacteria bacterium | reverse complement strand
GGGGCGATCACCTCGAGCCCGAGGAGCGTGAGCTCGACCCCGCTGGGCGCGCGCTTGTCCTCGCGCACGGAGCCCGTGACGGCGATCGCGGATTCCTGCGTGACCGCGGCGCAGCGGGCGAAGACCTCCTCGGGAAGATCGGCCTTCGACGCGACGCACTGCACGACGCCGCTTCCGTCGCGGACCTGGAGGAACTCGAGCTTCCCGCTCGAGCGGCGATTCTGGAGCCAGCCCTCGAGGCGGACCTCCTGTCCGACCTTTCCGGGCAGCGCGTCAATACGTGTGGATCGGGACGACATGCGACCCTCCGTCGCGTGGTTCACGGTTTCGCGTGGTGCCGGGGAGCCGCGAAGGATATCGCACCGACATTTTTCTTGACACCCCTTTCCTGTCCCGCCTAAGTTGCGGGCGTGATGCACCGAACGTCAGGGATGCGCTCGGTGCCCGCCCCCGCGGGCGGCTTCGCTGTCTCCCCTCGTTCGATTCGCTTCCTCCTTCCGCTCGCGATCCTCACGCTCCAGTTCGCCATCTCCTCGGTGTCCGCGCCTCTCGCGCGCGCCTCTTCCGCGCCCGCGCCCGACGCCGCGGCCGTGGCCGCATCCATCGCCCAGAAGTACGACTCCGGCGTCCGGCGCGCGCTCGCGCCCGCCCAGGCGGCGTACCGCCAGGCTTTGGCGCTCGAGTCCGCCGGCAATCCGGACGAGGCGATCCGGATGCTGGAAGCGGCCGTCGCCTTCGACCCCGAGTATCCCGACGCGCACTTCACGCTCGCGCGCGTGCTCCTCTTCCGCCAGCCGGATCGCGCCGTCGGAGCCTTCAGCGAGGGGTTCCGGATCCTCGCCCGGAGCTATCCCTGGCAGCGCCACCTCCTCGCGAATCTCCTCACCGGGATCGTGTTCGTCTGGATCGTGAGCCTTCTCCTCGCGGTGGTCGGGATCGTGATCCGCCACCTGCCGCACCTGCGCCATGTCGTCCAGGAGGTCCTGAGCCGCCGCGCGACGCCCGTCGTGAGGAATTCCGCGATGGGCATCTCGTTCGCGCCCGTGCTCTGGGGACTGGGCGCGGTGCCGACCGCGACCCTGTACAGCGGTCTCGTGTCGTTCCGATGGACCCGGAGGGAAGGCACCCTCGTCGTACTCTTCCTGGTCTCCGTTCTGGCTCTTGCCGGGGGCATCGGCCACCTCGCTCCGTGGGCGGGGGCGCCGACGCTGGAGGAGCCGAGCCTGCTCGTCGACCGGGCGTCGAGCTCCGCCTACGACGCCGACCTTGCGGCCGCGCTCCTCGCCTGGGAGGCCCGCGAGAGCACCGAGGCGCTCTTCCCGTTCGCGCTGGGCTCCATGGCTCGGCGAAGCGGGGATCTCGATCTCGCGGAGCGCCAGCTCACGCTGGCCGCGGTGCTCCGCCCGCAGACTCCGTGGATCCTGAACAACCTCGGAAACGTGTACTTCGCGCGAGAGGACTACGGCCGCGCCCGCCAGGCCTACGAGGCGGCCGCGGCGGCGGATCCGAATTCCGTGGAACCCCACTTCAACCTCGGCCAGGTCTACACGAAGGCTCTCATGTTCTCCGAGGCGAGCCGCGAGCAGTCGCGCGCCAGCGCGCTCGCGTTCGACCGGGTGAGCGAGTTCAGCAAGTGGAGCGCGCCGCAGCTCAACCGCTCCGTGATGGACGCGGCGCCGCCCAGCCGCGCGCTCTGGGACCTCGCGCGGCGGCACGCGCGGAACCGGGCTCCCAGCGCGCTCGAGGGCAACAGGATCCTCCGCGGCGTCGCCGGCCTCACGCCTCCGGCTCCCTTCGCGCTCCTGTTCCTGCCGGGCCTCTTCCTCGTGTTCACCCTCGTCGGGCAGGTCCTGGGGCGCAACCTCTCCTCGCTCCACTGCTCCAACTGCCAGAAGATCATCTGCCGCAGGTGCGTGAAGCGGATGCAGCAGCGCGCCTTCTGCGACGAGTGCTTCCAGTCCGTCAAGGACCTCAAGTCCTCCGAGTTCACGAAGCTCCTGCTCACCCGGCAGGGACGGAGCGCCTCGCGCCGGCGCACGATCGGACAGGCGATCACGACGGTCGTGCTCCCCGGCGGCGGACAGCTCCTTCGCGGCGCGACCCTGAGCGGATTCTTCGCGCTGATGGTCATGAGCGCAGCCGCCATCCTGGTCGTGTCGAACGGCGCGCCCGTGCCCTCGCTCGACGTGCTCCCGCTCTCGAATCCGGGGTGGGCCAAGCGCATCCCGCTGATCCTTCTCTTCCTGCTCACGTACGCGGCCACCGTGGCGCGGTACTTCGCGACGACCACGACGAACGTTCCGGACCTGGCGCGCGAGACGCGCCCCGAGCGTCCGCAGCGTCGCCGCGCCCACGAGGTTCGGAGGTAATCCATGGCGCTGCAAGGCAACCTCGACGACTTCAGCCTTCCGGAAATCCTCCAGCTCATCGCCGTCCAGCAGAAGTCCGGGGTGCTGAAGCTCACGGCGGGAGACGACGTCGCGGTGATCTTCTTCGAGACCGGGAAGATCGTGTCCACGCGGGACCGCCGGCGGAACGCGAAGGATCCGCTCAAGCCGTTCCTCGTCCGGACGGGCCACCTCACCGAAGGGCAGATGAAGCAGATCGAGACGATCGAGGCAGAGAGCCGGCGGGAGCTGACCGACGTCCTGCTCTCGGGTTCCTACCTGACGAGCGACGATCTCGCGCACGCCGTCGAGCAGCAGATCCAGGACACGCTGCACCAGCTCCTGACCTGGAAGACGGGCCATTACCACTTCTCCGGCGACGCCCGAACGGTGCCCAAGTTCGCCGTGAACGTCCGGCTCAACACCGAAGGGCTCCTCATGGAGAGCATGCGCCGGATCGACGAGTTCGCGCGCTACCGGGAGACCTTCACGTCGCCGGCGATGGTGCTGCGGCCGAAGCCGCTGGCCTCCCCGCCGCACGAGCTCGCGCCCCAGACGCAGCGGGTGCTCGCGCTCGTGGACGGGCTCCGTCCCCTCCGGGACATCGTGGCGCAGGCGAAGCTCGTCGAGTTCGAGGTCTACGAGGCGCTCCACCACCTGCTCGACCTGGGCGTGATCGAGATCTCGCTCAGCGCGGCGCCGCTCCCCAAGGTGACGCCGATCGCCCCGGAGCGTCCCCCGGCCGACGCGGTCCCGGCCACGCCCGCCGTCGTCGTGCTCGGCATCATGGCCGCGGTTCTCGCGGGCTCGCTCGCGATCGGGGTGTTCGTGTCGCCCGCGTTCCTGGCACGTGTGGAGCGCGCGACGCCCGTGGCCGAGCCGTCCGCCACGGAGATCGCGACCGTCGACGAGGCCTCTCGCGTGGGACTGGCGCTCGAGACCTACCGGCGCGTGCGCGGGGCCTATCCGCCGGATCTCCAGACGCTGGGCAAGGACGGCTTCCTTCCCGGACGCGTCGCCCGTTCCGCGGCGGAGCGATACGTGTACCAGAGCGACGGCGCGACGTACTCGCGGGTTCTGCGCTAGCGCGACGAAACGCCTACCCCCGAATCGAGCTGCGCGGCACCATCCTCGCGGCGGCCTCGATCACATCCTCGGTCGCGATCGCGTGAAGGCAGCCATATCCGATCGGACACGTGCGCCGGAAGCAGGGAGAGCAGGGATAGGCGGCATAGAGATTCACGACGGTAGGCGCGTCGGCGGAAGTCCAGACGGGGCTCGTGGACCCGAAGATCGCCACGGTGGGCCTTCCGAGAGCGGCGGCGACGTGCATCACGCCGGAGTCGTTCGAGACGACGACCGTCGACGCTGCCAGCACCCCGACCAGCTCTCCGAGGCTCGTTCGGCCGGTCAGGTCGACCAGATGGCGCGGTGCGTCCGCGGCTCGACGCAGGCGGTCCGAGACGTCCCGATCCGCGGAGGCGCCGACGAGGACGCAGCGGATTCCCCGGGCGTCGAGCGAGGCGGCGACGGTCGCGAAGCGCTCCGGACCCCACTGCTTCGTGGGACCGTAGCTCGCGCCTGGAGCGATCACCGCGAAGAGGGTTCCTTCCGAGAGTCCCGATTCCCGTAGCAGGGCTCGAGCCCGGTCCGTCTCGGACGGAGTGGGCGCGAGCCGTGGCGTTGCGTCTCCCACGGCCAGTCCGGCCGCTTCCGCGAGCACCTGGTACTCGTGGACACGGGCGGTGGAGCGGGCGGGTCCGGCTCGAGGCACCGCGCGGGTCAGGAACAGGGATCGGCCCTCGGCCGCGTAGCCGACGCGAACCGGAACGCGGGCGAGCCAGGCGAGGATCGCGGACGAGAGGGACTCGGTGAGGAGGAGCGCGCGCGAGGGACGAAGCGCGCGGATGGCGCCGGCCTGAGCCCAGCGCCGGCCGCGCGAGACCGGCAGGTAGCGTAGCGACGGGTAGCGCGGTTCGAGGAGCTCGCCGAAGGGCTCCGGCCCGAGGGCGATCAGCGGGCCTGCGGCCGCGGCCTCGATCACGGGCATGGCGAGGACGAGATCGCCGAGCCAGTTCGGAATGCGGAGGAGAAGGGGCCCGTCCCCGCGACCGGTCATGCGGAGTGGAGCCTCCGGCTCAGCGGATGATGGAGAGCCCGCGTCCGACGTCCTCGAGAATCGAGAGCGCCCGGTCCAGCTCCTCCTCGGTGTGGGTCGCGGTCACGATCGTGCGAAGCCGCGCCTTCCCCTTCGCCACGGTCGGATAGCCGATCCCCTGCGCGAAGAGGCCCTTCTCGAAGAGGCGGTCGGAGAAGCGCATCGCGAGGTCGGCCTCGCCCACCATCACCGGGGTGATCGGGGTCTCGCTGAGACCCGTGTCGAATCCGATCCGCTTCAGGCCGTCCTTGAACCGCTTCGTGTTGGACCAGAGCCGCTCGATCCGTTCGGGCTCCTGCTCGAGGACGTCGAACGCGGCAAGACACGCGGCCGCGACCGCGGGCGGATGCGAGGTGCTGAAGAGGAACGGCCGCGCACGGTGGTAGAGGTACTCGATCAAGGTCTTCGATCCGCACACGTAACCGCCCAGGACGCCGATCGCCTTCGAGAGCGTGCCGACCTGGATGTCCACCTGGCCGTGGAGATCGAAGTGGTCCACGGTACCGCGTCCCGCGCGGCCGAGCACGCCGCTCGCGTGCGCGTCGTCGACCATCATGATCGCGCCGTGCGCCTTCGCGAGCGCCGCGATCTCGCGCATCGGCGCGACGTCCCCGTCCATGCTGAAGACGCCGTCCGTGATCACGAGACGGCGCGGATAGGACTTCGTCTCCTCGAGAAGCCGCTCCAGCGCCGCGGTGTCCCGGTGCGGGAAGACCTTGATCGTCGCGCGCGAGAGCCGCGCGCCGTCGATGATGCTCGCGTGGTTCAGCTCGTCGGAGAGGATGAGGTCTTCCTTCCCGAGGATGGCGGACACGGTTCCGGCGTTCGCGGTGAACCCGCTCTGGAAGACCACGGACGCCTCGGTCTTCTTGAACGCCGCGATCTTCCGCTCGAGCTCCATGTGGAGCTCCATCGTCCCGGCGATCGTGCGGACCGATCCCGAGCCCACGCCCAGCTCCTTCACGGCGCGGAGCGCCGCGTCGCGGAGCTTCGGGTGCGTGGTGAGGCCCAGATAGTTGTTCGACGAGAGATTGATGACGTCGCGGCCGTCGAAGCGCGACTCCGGCTTCTGCTCCCCGTCCAGGATCCGGAGCCGGCGGTAGAGCCCGTCCGCCCGGATCTGCCCCATGGCGTCGTCGAGGAACTGGAGCGGGTTCGCGGCCGCGGTCGCGCCGGACGTGTTCGGGGCGGCGCTCACGCGTGGTCCCTCTTCAGCACGATCTTGCCCGCCTTCCCGGAGCGCTGCAGCTCGACCGCACGATCGAACTCCTCCCATCCGAACGTGTGGGTGATCACCGGCCGGATGTCGAGCGCGCCCGAGAGGAGGAGCGCCTCCATGCGGTACCACGTGTCGTAGATCCAGCGGCCGTTGATCCCCTGCACCGTCGCGCCGCGGAAGATGATCTCGCGCGCGACGTCGATCTCGATCGGCTTGGACGGAATCCCGAGGAGCGCCACGCGGCCTCCGTTCGCGAGGGCCTCGAACCCCTCGCGGAAGGCGCCGGGGCTGCCGGACATCTCGAGCATCGCGTCCACGCCGCGCCCCTCGGTGGCGGAGCGGATCGCGGGCACCACCGCGTCCTTCTCGACGTTCAAGAGGAGGTCCGCCCCCATGCGCTCGGCCAGCTCGAGGCGCATCGGGTTCTTGTCCACGGCCGCGACCCACGAGGCGCCCGAGGCCTTCAGCACGCCGACCGCGAAGCACCCGATGGGACCGCATCCGAAGACCGCGAACCGGAGCCCGGCGACCGGGCCCGCGAGCGCGCAGTGCACCGCGTTCCCGAGCGGGTCGTGCACGGCGGCGATCTCCTCGGGGATGCTGGGGTGGAGCTTCCACACGTTCTGCTCCGGAATCACCACGAAGTCGGCGAAGGCTCCCTGACGGTCCACGCCGAGAATCCGCACGTTCTCGCAGAGGTGCGGCAGCCCGCGCCGGCACGCGTAGCAGAGGCCGCAGTAGAGGTGGGTCTCGCCCGTGACGCGATCGCCCGGCTTCACGAGCGTGACCTCGGTCCCGACCGACTCCACGACCCCGGTGAACTCGTGTCCCGGGATGAGCGGCGGCTTGATGCGCGACTCGGCCCAGCGGTCCCATTCGACGATGTGGAGGTCCGTCCCGCAGATCGCGAACGCGGTGACGCGGATCCGGACGTCCTTGGGCCCCACCGTGGGAATGGGCGCCTGGATCCGCGTCAGCCCGGGGGCGGGCGAGGCCTTCTGGATCGCCCACATCGTCTCCTGCTTCACCGGCGGCTCCTTGGTCTGGACGGACACGTGGGCTCCTTTGGATCAGAGGGTTCGGAGGGTGGCAGTCGAAGCGATTATGGAACGAAGCACCGTGGAATCAAGGGGTTTTGAGGGACGTTCCGATGCCCGTGGCGCTGACCGGAGATCGGTGCTGTATGATCTTCCTGCCCCATCGATGATGAGGGGGGCTCCCTCCGCAGGCCGGGCGTGAGGTCGACTTGAATCGCAAGACCTCGTTGGTACTCCTTCTGCTCGGATCGACCCTTCTTGTCCGATCTGACGGCCACGCCCTGTGCATGCATACCTCGCTGGAATCCCAAATTCGACGCGCCGAGTTGATCTTCGCCGGAACCGTGCGCCGAGCGGAGACGACCTATAGCAGCTGGTCCGGCTTCCTGAAGCGAAACGGTCTCCCGAACTCGACGCGTTTTGTGTTTGAGGATCTCCGATACGCGAAAGGAACAGGACCGAGCGACTCCATCGCCCTTGTTCAGATGGGGGGAGGCTCCGTTTTCGTCAGCGTCATGACTTCGTTCCGAATTGGAGCGCGCTACATCGTCCTCGCGATCCAAGGACCCGATGACCACCCAGGTTCATGGACGGAGATGGGGTGTGGCACTGGCCATCCCTTCGAAATCTGGCCCGACTCCGGCCTGACACTACCCGTAGCACGCGACGATGCCGGTCGCCCCTTCGTTGTGTTCGATTCACTCCACGCGGTCGTTCTGGGACGGCATCCGTGGACGACGGAACAGGTGCGTTCGAATCGCTTGGGTCCGCCCCGGCCCCCGCGACTGCGGCCACTGGAAGAGGTCACACAGGATCTCGACTCGCTCGGGGAGTTCGCGGGGGAGGCACCCGAAATGGGTCCGACCAAGCCACGGTACCCCGGCGAAGGAATACGCTGGGCCTTTCTCTTCCCGCATCAGGACACGGGCGACCGTGTCACTGAGGAGCAGATGCTCCGGACTCTTGGGGATTTCGCGGCACGGTCCGCGCGATCGCCTCCCCACGATCGATAGCGTGGCCGCGATTCGGGAAGTATCCACGGGGCTGTCGAGTGAACGCTCTCAGTACCCCCGCTCCCGGTCCACGGCGTTCCGCAAGGGCTTCCCCAGGCGCCACTGCATCCAGTTCGCGCCGAACTCCCTGGCGAGCGCCTCCACCGTTCCGACACCCGCGACGTGAGGCGTCACCCAGATCTCGTCGAGTCCTCGGAACGGATGGTCCGGCGGGAGCGGCTCCTCGCGAAAGACGTCGAGGATGGCGCGTCCCGGGCGGCCCCGCAGCACGCCCTCGTGGAGCGCTCCCTCGTCCACGGTCCCCCCGCGCGAGATGTTCACGAACACGGAGCCCTCGCGCATCCGCGAGAAGCGGTCGCCGTTCCAGAAGGATTCCGTCTCGCGGGTGAGCGGGAGCACGTTCACCACGACGTCCGTGACCGGCAGGAGACGGGCCACGTCTCCGACGGCGTAGATTCCCTCGCGCTTGTCGGCCGCCGTCACCGGACCACGCCGCACGGCGGCCACGTTCATGCCGAACGCTCGGCCCACGTCGGCGATCCGGCATCCGATCGCGCCGTGGCCCACGACCAGGAGTCGCATCCCGGCGATCGAGCCGGGAGTCCACCGTTTCCAGGAGCGCGATTCCATCTCGCGGATCGCGCGGACCACGCCCAGCTCCTGAGCGAGCAGATAGCCGAAGACGTACTCGGACATGCGCTCCGGGTAGTCCCCCACCGTGCGCGTGAGCGTGACGCCTTCCCTCCACTCCGGACGGCGCATCCAGCCCTCCACCCCGGCCCAGCCGGTGTGGATCCACTCGAGCGACGGAAGGCTCAGGAACTTTCCCGGCGGCGGAGCCGCGCAGAACCAGATGCGGATGTCCGCGAGCGACCGATCCTCGATCGACGCCCAGGGGATCGATTCGCCCACGAATTCCTCGACCGCGGACGCCATCCGCTCCGGATGCGGGTCCACGAGGAGCACGCGCGTCATGCGGCACCCGAGCCGAGCAGGGGCCGGAGCGCCGCCAGCGCGATCTCCGGCGTGAGCCGTTCCATGCAGGCGTGATGTCCGAGCGGGCACCGCTCGCGTCCGTGCACGTCGCAGGGACGGCACGGAAGCGAGATCTCCGCGACCGCGTCTCGCGCGCCCTGCCGGGCGAATCCGAACGCGGGCACGGTGCTGCCGAAGAGACCGAGTGCCGGCACGCCCAGTGCGGGACCCAGGTGGAGGACGGCGGAGTCGTTCGACACGATGGCCGCGGCCCCGGACGCGAGCGCCGCGAGGTCACGGAACGGAATCGGGAGGACGCGATCCCTCCTCTCGCCGAGGAGGGAGGCGAGCTCCGCGATCCCGCCCTCGTCCCCAGGATCCGTGGCGTAGAACGCCGCCAAGCCGTGCTGGCGCTCGAGCGCGGTCCCCAGCGCGACGAAGTGGCGCGCGGGCCACCGCTTCGTCGGCCATCGCGCGCCCACGCCGAAGACGACGAAGGGCTTCCCGCCCGTGCGCGCGGCGAGCGCGGCCGCGCGATCACGCTCGGTCTCCTCGAGCGCCTCCCGGAGCCACGGCCGGAGCGGATCCGCGGGGGACGCGCCGGCGAGCGCGCGATAGGTGCGGAGAACCGGAGGCAGCGGCTCCGGCCGGAGCGACTTCGCGACCACCATGAGCCGGCGCCTGAGTCCGTGCTTCGACGCGCGGATCACGCGGGCGCGGCTCCCCAGCGCGGCGCCGAGCCGCCACGAGCGGAGCGTCCCGTGGAGATCGTAGAGGTCCACGTCGCCGAGCGTCCGCGCGGAGTCGGTGAGCGCGCGCCAGCCGCCCGCGCCGTCGCGCAGGGCGATCACGCGCTCGACATCGGGATGTCCCCTCAGAACGTCGGCGTGGCGCTCCTTCGTGACGAAGACCACGCGCCTCCCGGGCTCGACGCGGCGCAGGAACGAGGGAACGTGGGCCGCGAGGAGCACGTCGCCGAGCGATGAGAACCGGACCACGACGGCCGCGCGGTGCGGCATGGGATCAGCCGGCCCGGTTCTGAGCCGCGATGTCCGCGAGCCGGAACTGCAGCCGGTGGAGCTTCTGGTAGAGCCCGGGTGTCGCCACGAGCTCCCGGTGCGTGCCGGTCTGGACGATCCGGCCGTGGTCCAGGACGAGGATGCGATCCGCGCGCTGGATCGTGGAGAGGCGGTGCGCGATCACGAAGACCGTGCGCCCGGCGAAGAGCGTCTCGAGGGCCTCCTGCACGAGGAGCTCCGACTCGGAGTCGAGGCTCGACGTGGCCTCGTCGAGGAGGAGGAGCGGAGGGCTCTTGAAGATCGCGCGCGCGATCGCGATGCGCTGGCGCTCGCCGCCGGAGAGGAGCACTCCCCGGTCGCCGATCGGGGTCTGGAATCCCTCCGGCAGGTCCTGGATGAAGCGTTCCGCGTTCGCCGCCCGCGCCGCGAGGCGCACCGCGGACTCCTCGGCATCGGTCACGCCGTAGGCGATGTTGTTCCACACGGTGTCGTGGAAGAGGATCGACTCCTGGGTCACGACCCCCATCATGCGGCGGAGCGACGCCACGTCGTAGTCGCGGAGGTCGCGTCCGTCGAGAAGGATCCGGCCCTCGGTGGGGTCGTAGAACCGCGCCACGAGGTCGACGAGCGTGGACTTCCCCGCCCCGCTCGGTCCCACCAGCGCCACGACCTCCCCGGCGGCGACCCGGAGCGACACGTCGTGAAGCACCTCGCCACCCGACGCGTACCGGAACGAGACGTTCTGGAACTCGATCCCCTCGTGAATGCCGTCCGCGATCCGCGCGTTGGGCTTGCTCGCCACGGTGGGCTTCGTGTCCAGCACGCGGAAGATGCGGACCGCGGCCGCGAGGCCCTCCTGGATCGTCGCGTTCACGTTGCTGAGCGACTTGAGGGGGCTCATGAGCTGGAGCATCGCGAACAGGAAGATGAAGAACTGCTGCGGCTCGAGCGCGCGCTGGAGGAGGATCTCGTGGCCTCCGTACCAGAGCACCGCGACCGCCGCGACGACCCCCAGGGTCTCGGAGAGCGGCCCCGCCACTGCGCCGAGCCGCCGCTGCTTCACGAAGGATCGGAAGTAGTCCTGCGCCGCGCGCGCGAACTTCCGCTTCTCGAATTCCTCCATCGAGAACGCCTTCACCACGCGGATGCCCGTCAGCGTCTCCTGGAGGATCGAGTTGAGGTCGGCCATGCGCTCCTGCGTGATCGTGCTCCGCCGCCGGAGCTTCTTTCCGAGCCACACGATGAGGAGCACCGACGGGGGCACGACGAAGAGCGAGACGAGCGCGAGGCGCCACGAGGTCCAGAAGATCCAGAAGAGGCAGACCACGAGCAGGAGCCCGCTCTTGATCAGGTTGCTGAACCCGGCCGCGAGCGCGCCTCGCACGAGGGCGATGTCGTTGGTGAGCCGCGACAGGAGCGCGCCGGATCGTCGCGAGTGGAAGAACGAGAGGGAGAGCTCGTGGAGGTGCCCGTAGACCTCGTTCCGCATGTCGCGCACGACGGCCTGCTCCACCCACACCGTGAGGACGCTCTGGAGGTAGTCGAAGATGTTCTTGAACAGGAACACGATCAGGAGCGTGATGCAGATCCGGTTCAAGGACCGGCTCGGATCCCCCGTCATGAAGAAGTGCTCGAACCAGGTCCGGAGGTCGTCCTTCCACTCCGTGACGCGCGCGACGATGCCGCCCGGGCTCTTCTTGGCGGCGCTCGCGCCGTGCGGCGCTTCCGGGGCGGAACCCGAGAGAACCGAGGACGTCACCGGATCCATGCCCGGGATCGTGGGCGTGCCCGGAGCCGTCGCCCTGGGGCCCTGCGGGGAGGCCGTGGACGCGCCCTCGGCCCCTCCGGGAACGGCCTCGGCCCCTGCCTGGTGCTGGGGCGTGAAGAGGATCTTCACGAAGGGCGAGATCATCCCGATCGAGATCCCGCTCGTGATCGCGAAGCCCACCATCAGGGCCGCGGTCAGGACGAGATGGCCCCGGTAGGGGCGGAGGTACTGGAGGAGCCGGAGAGAGGCGCTACGCCGCGGAGCGCGGGATCTTCCCAACCGCCCGCTCTACTCGATGACCCAGCTGCGCTTGGACACGATGCGATCCAGCCAGTCGTACCCGCGGACGAAGGCTTCGTCGAAGTCGTAGCCGCTCGCGAAGTCGCTCTTCCGGTCCGACTCGGTCTTCCCGAGCAGCCCCTCGTCGACGAGTTGGAAGACGATCTCGCCGAAGTCCTCGGTCCGGCGGATCCCCCACTGCTCGAACACGGTCTTCGCCATGGGGCCGTACCGGGACACCGCCAGCTCGCGGATCCCCATGAGAACTTCCTTGCCGTTGACGTGACGGAGCTCGCTCAGGCGCGTGACCGTGTGGCTCACGGCGTCCAGCGTGAAGCGGTAGGCGTTCGGCCGGTAGCGGCCGTGCTTCGTTGCGAGGTCGAGGAGCGCGGTTTCGTAGTCGATCGCCATGCTCAGCGCACATCCTGCCGGGTGAGAACCGTGTCGCGACGGAACTTCCGGTCGTTCCTGCGCGGATGGTCCAGATTGTAATGGAGTCCGCGCGACTCCTTCCGCCGCCGAGCGCTCGCCACGATGAGATCCGCCACCAAGCCGATGTTGCGCAGCTCGATCAGATCCGCGTCGAGGCGGTACCGCCAGTAGTCGTCTTCGGTCTGGTCTCGTAGCGCCCCCACCATGGCGGATGCCCGGGCGAGGCGCTCGTCGCTGCGGACGATGCCCATATAGTCCCACATCAGCTTCCGGAGCGCATCCCAATTGTGGTCGAAGATCACCTGCTCCTTGGGCGTAACCGCCCCGTTCTCATGCCATTCCGGGAGACGCGGAACACCGCCCCTCGGGTCCGACGCGATCTGCCGGAGCACGGCCCTCCCCGCCCGGCGCGAGAAGACGAGCGCCTCCAGGAGCGAATTGGAGGCGAGCCGGTTGGCGCCGTGGACTCCGGTGCACGCGACCTCGCCGCACGCGAAGAGGCCCGGGATCTCCACCTGCCCGTCCAGGTCCGTCACGATCCCGCCGCACATGTAGTGCGCGGCCGGAACGACCGGAATCGGATCGCGGAAGACGTCGTATCCGAGGGCCTGGATCCGGCGGGTGATGTGGGGGAAGCGGCGCCTCAGGAGCCGTCTCCCGAGCCGCGCCAGGTCCAGGAGCACGAACTTGTCCCCCCGGCGCTTCATCTCGAAGTCGATCGCTCGCGCCACCGTGTCGCGAGGGGCGAGATCGCGCAAGCGGTGGTAGCGGTGCATGAACGGTTTCCCGTCGGTCGTGAGGAGCTTCGCCCCCTCGCCGCGCACCGCCTCCGAGATCAGGAAGGACTTCGCCTCGGGATGGTAGAGACACGTCGGGTGGAACTGCATGAACTCGAGGTTCGCGACCGGCGCGCCGGCGCGAAATCCCGCGGCGAGGCCGTCTCCGGTCGCGATGTCCGGATTCGTCGTGTAGAGGTAGACCTTGCCGCACCCGCCGGTGGCGAGCACCGTGGCGCGCGCGGCTGCGGGCGCGATCTCGCCCGTGGCGCGGTCCAGGAGATAGGCGCCCCAGACGCGATCGCGGGACGTCGGAACGCGCCGCCCGCGAAGATGCTTCGAGTCGAGGATCAGGTCGACCGCGACGTGGTTCTCGAGGATCTTGATCTTGGGGTGGCTTCGCGCCTGGTCCAGCAGCACCCGCTCCACCGCGTGGCCGGTCCGGTCCTTCGCGTGGACGATCCTCCGTCGGGAGTGGCCGCCTTCGCGGCCGAGCGCCAGGCTCCCCGCCGCCTCCGGATTCTTGTCGAAGGTCACTCCCAGGGAGACGAGGCGCATCACCTCGGTGGGCCCCTCCTCCACGAGCACGTGCACCGCCTCGGGATCCGAGAGCCCGTCCCCGCATGCCAGCGTGTCGCGCTCGTGGAGCGCCAGATCGTCATCGGCACCGAGCGCGGCGGCGATGCCGCCCTGCGCGTAGTTCGTGTTCGACTCCAGCGCGTCGACCTTCGTGGCGATCAGCACACGGCCGAACTGCGCCGCGTGGAGCGCCACCGAGAGGCCCGCGATGCCGCTCCCGATCACGAGCACGTCGGCCTCGAGACGGCTCGTCGTCCGGGATCGCTTGGGCCGGGGGGTCATGGGGCGGTCGAGGCTACCCGATCAGCGGGAACAGCGCCAGGACCGCAGAGGCGCGCCAGGATCGACTCGACCGGATCCAGCGGCTCGAGCGTGGTGCGGAGCACGAGCACGGGAACCGCCGCGCGCGCCGATCGTGGCCAGCGCGCCTCGTCCTTCTCGGTCGTGAGCACCACCCGGGCCCCCCGCCGAGCCGCGGCATCCATCGCCGCCTCGACCGGACCGGCCGTCCACGAGGCGTGGTCGGGGAACGCGGCGTGCGAGACGACGTCGATTCCCGCGCCTCGCGCGAAGCGCTCGAGCCGCTCCGGAGCGCCGATTCCGGAGACGAGCCCGGCGGGTGGAAGCGGCGCGACCTCGTTCCCGGGACGCGCGCCCTCGTCCGGCGCGCGGCCGCGGCGCGCCCCGAGCGGAGAGACGGTCGCGAGAAGGCGGCGGAACCGCACGACCTGGGCCGCTCCGGCCCGCGCGCGAATCCACTCCAGCCTGTCCCCCGCCCTCGGGTCGCCTCCATCGTCCTCGATCAGCGCGATCACGCTCGCGTCACGAATCGAGGAGAGCGGGCGCCGGAGCGGCCCCGCGGGGATGGGCGCGCCGTTTCCGACCGGGAGGTCGGGATCCAGCACGGCCCAGAGCTCGTCCCAGCGGAGCGTCGATTGCTCCCACCCGTCGTCCAGGATCGCGACCCGGGCTCCGTATCCCGCCTGGACCAGCTTCGCGCTCGCGTACCGGTCCCGGTGCGCCGCGACCGGAATCCCCACCGGAAGCGCGCCGCGATGCGCCGCCGCCTCGTCTCCCCCGCGCGCCGAGGCCTCCAGGGCCGGGTAGCGCTCGAAGTCGGGAACGACGTAGGGAGCGTCCGCGGGGCGGCGCGCGCGATGTCCTCGAAGGAGGATCGCGGGAGATCCGCCTCGCGCGCGAAGCTCCGACGCGAGCCACGCGGCGAGACTGCTCTTCCCCGACCCGCCCGCCGTCAGACCCCCGATCGCGACGACGCGGAGACCGGGAATCCCGCGGCGCGCTCGCTCGGCGCGCGCGCGCGCGAAAGCCGATCCCCCCGCGTAGAGGATCGCGAGGGGATAGAGCGCCAGCGTCCAGGGAACCGTCCCCGGCGCGCCGGACCACGACCGCTCGATCGATCCCGTGAGGCCGCGGGTCACGGGTGCGCGCTCCGTCGCGTCACGGCACCAGGCCCCAGTCGTCGAGCGCTTCCATTCCTCGCTCCACGGCTCCCGCCGCCGCCGCCGCCGCGCGCACGGCCGAACGTCCGCGGATCTCGAGATCCCGATCGGCGAGCCAGCCCTGGACCGCGCGCACGAGGTGCGCCTCGTCCTGGACCGGCACCCCGGCTCCCTCCGCGCGAAGCGCTTCCACCGCGGCCTCCACGTTTCCGTGATGCGGGCCCACCAGCACCGGACACGCGCGCGCCGCGGGCTCCCACACGTTGTGCCCTCCGTAGGGCGCGAAGGTCCCTCCGACGACGGCGCCCCACGCGTGCCCGTAGGCGTCGGGCAGCTCTCCCCGGGTCGCGAGAAGCGCGGCGCGCGGCCCGGAGCGCGAAGCCACCGAGTCGATCCACGCGCGGAGCGTCGCCCCGTTCCGGGACGCCTCGTCGCGAGTGTGCACCTCGAATCCCGCACCCTCGAGCGCGCGCCGGACCGAGCCCTCCGTGCCGCGATGGCGGGGCGCGACCAGGAGGAGGGAGCGAAGGCGCCCTTCGAAGCCGGGCGGCATCGCGCCGGGCTCGCGCTCCGCGGCTCCTCGATTCCGCGCGGGCTCCATCGCTTCCCTCCGGTGCGCCTGGAGCGTCTCGGCGAGGAGCCGCGCC
>DASTBC010000208.1 GCA_035712245.1 Candidatus Eisenbacteria bacterium | reverse complement strand
CCGGACAGAGCTCGGTCGATCTCCAGTCGGTCGCGACGCACGAGTACGGCCACTACTTCAGCCTCGATCACACCAGCGTGTTCGGCTGCACGATGATTCCGTTCATCCAGAACAACACCTCCCAGCGCACGCTGGAGCTGGACGACCGGCAGGGGAACGCCTCGGTCTATCCCGAGGCCAATTTCGCGACGGACTTCGGCACGATCTCCGGCACGGTCACCAACGGTTTCACGGGCGCCGCGATCTTCGGCGCGCACGTCGAGGCGCTGCTTCTCCCCACGGGCAATCCGGCCAACACGATCAGCATTCTCTCGGGCGAGCTGACGCTCCGGAACGGCCAGGGCGACTGGACGATCCGCGGGCTCCCGCCGGGTGACTACGCGGTCCGCATCGTGCCGCTCGACGGCGTCAACACGACCGCTGCCGACGCCAACATCGGCGGTCCGTACGCTGGAATCGACATCGGCTTCGAGCCCGAGTTCTGGAACGGCGCCAGCGAGAGCGCCGACGGCTTCGTGGATATCGCGAACCAGTTCACGCCGATCACGGTCACGGCCGGCGGGGCGGTGACCGGCATCAACATCCAGACGAACACCTATGCCGGGCGCCTCAACATCGCCCAGCACGGCCAGTTCGAGAACGTCGTGGGCTTCACCAGCAACGCAAGCCTCGCGGTGCGGTTCGACCCGCCGTTCGACGCGCCGTACACGATCAATCAGATCGAATTCCCGTCGTTCACGTTCAACGGCATTCCGGCTCCGTTCACGCGCGTCCGGCTCTGCCCTCTGGATCAGGCGACGGGTCTCCCGAATCTGGCGGCTCCGCTCGTCGACATCGCGCCGTACGCGGGCAGTGCGAACGGCAACAACGTCATCCCGATCAATCTCGCGGGCACGCCCGGCGAGACCTATTTCTGGGTGATCGGATTCCCGAACCAGGCGACCACGCCGGGCTTCCCGGCCAACTTCCCGTTCATCCGGATGGACTTCGTCACGCTGGAGCGCGGGCAGTACCTGAACTCCTACGTCGTGACGGGGAATCCGTTGACCTCGGGCATCATCGTCGACCGGAACTTCACGGTCATCATGCGCTGCCAGACCGACCCGAGCGAGATGGGGATCGCGGCCACCACGAATCTGGGTGGAAACCGCATGCTGGCGCACACCGAGTTCACGTACGGAAAGCCGAGCGACATCCGGATGGACAACTTCCCGCTGCCGGGCAACTCGCTCGATGCGATCGAGCTGGTCGTGCGCAATACCGGCGCTCCGGGAACGTGGTCGACCGTGACGTCGGCCGGTGCGGGCGCGAAGAGCATCAAGCTCGTGCCCGGTGCTCCGGCGACTCCGCCTCAGATCTATGCGACGCGCGCCGTGGACAAGAACGGCAATCGGAGCCTCCCCTCGAACGTGGTGTACTCGGGCATCGCGGAAGGGGCGGATGAGCCGAACGGCGGTCCGAAGGACGAGGCCACTCCGGTGACCCTGCCGGTGGTGAATCGTGCCGAGGCGCTCGGGATGGCCGGCGATTCGGACTTCTTCACGTTCACGGCGGCTCCGGGAAGCCAGCTCACGCTGACCGCGAACCACGTGGGCACGCTGGACGGACGGAACGACCCCGATCTCCTCATGTTCCTCTATGACAAGACGGGCGAAATCGTCGCGTTCAACGACGACTTCACGGGCCTGAATCCGAGAATCGTGTTCAACGTTCCGCCGGCCCCGGGCAACGGCCAGGGCGCCAAGGATCCGCGTCCGTTCTCGGTGCAGGTGCTGAGCTTCAACGGCTCGATCCTCGACAACACCGCGAACCGCGTCTCGACCCCGGCCACGTACCGGCTCGACGCGTCGGCGACGATTCCGGCGGCCGCGGCGTCGTTCGCTCGCGGACTGGATCCGGAGAAGTTCCACTTCGTCAACGCGGGGCCGAATCCGGCGAACCCGATCGTGAAGCTCCTCTACATCATTCCGAGGAACGCGGGATCCCAGAACGTGAGCCTCAAGATCTACGATGTGAGCGGGCGGCTCGTTCGGACGCTGGTGAACGGCACGCAGCAGCCCGGACCGTACCCGGTCGTGTGGGACGGGCGGGATGACGCGGGACGCGGCGCCGGCTCGGGCAACTACTACGCCCGTCTGCAGGTCGGCTCCACGTACCGGGAAGATTCGAAGATCACGCTGCTGAAGTAAGGAGTCCGGTTGAGCAACAAGCTCTGGGGGGGGCCGGCGCGAACCGCCGGCCCCCGTTTCATTCTTCGCGCCGCATTCGGTGGGACGCTGCTGATCCTGGCGTGCCTCGCGCCGGCCTCCGCTCGCGCCCTCGACTGGATTCCGCCGGCCCACGTCACCGCCGTGCTGCCGGGCGCGACCTTGGCGCGCAACTCGACGCACCAGCTCCAGATGGTCGTGCTCTCCCGCGGCGCCCCGGCGAATCTGTCGTTCACGGCGTCGGCTCAGGGCCAGTTCCCGATGCTCGTCTCACCCGCCACCGGGAACCTGACCGTTCCCGCGAACTCGTCGGGCGCCGTGACCTTCAACGTGACCGTTCCGGACACCGCGCTCGGTATTTCCGCTCTCTCGGTCACGCTCACCAACGAGCTCGGAGGAGGGCAGGTCGCAACGGTGAGCGCCGCCATCACCGCGGCGACGGACGGCCGCCCGGAGATCAAGCCCGTGCCGGGGACGTTCCTGGCCGCGGCCGGGACGTCCGGTTCGGTGTCGTACCAGATCCACAGCCTGATCGGGGCGACCGAGACGATCACGCTCACGACCGGAAGGTCGAATCCGGATCCCAACAACCAGGGAGCCCTGTTCTCGGGATCTGCCGCACCGACGACCACGACGCTTCCGGGAGCCGGCACGATCACGGTCAACGTGCCGACCACGATCGCGTCGAACGTGTTCGCCGGGAACCGGAACGCGATCCAGCTCACCGTCACGAGTGACGGCGGCCTCTCGACGGCGGTGGGACACGCGGTCGCGTCGACCACGGGCTCCGTGCCGACGGCGCTCTTCCCGGTGGGCCTGACACCGGGAGATGGAGACGTCGCCGGAAGGGATGGCGCCGCGCACCTCGCGTCCCGTGGCTACTGGCTCGTCCCTTCCGGCCTCGACGGCCTGCGGGTGATCCGCGACGTCTCCACCGACTCGATCGGCCCGGTCGACGCCGATGGCAATGGCGGCGACGACCGGTGGATCGGAACGGTTCGGATTCCCTCGTACGCGGCATCGATCGAGGTGATCCCGGGCTTCGCGCGCGCTCCGGGGGACACGGTCGACGTGGGACTGGTCGCCGCGGGACGTGGCGGCCTGATGCTGGTGGATCTCTCGGTCCTCGAGGACCCGTCGTTCGGCACCTGGGAGGACTTCTTCGACGTCAACTTCGACGGCATCGACGACCGGATCGTCCGAATCATCCCGACGAACGGGTTCGCGACGGACGTGGCCTGGTTCCGAGCGCCCTCGGGCCGAACGGTGGCGTTCGTCGCGGACGCGGACACCGGGTCGGTTCCCGTGCTGGCCACGTACAACCCTGCCTCCGTGACGTCCGGAACCGGGCAGGGTGTGGTCGCGATCGACGTGGGCGCCGCGCTCGACGTGATCGGAAACCCTCCGTTCGCCGCGGGCACGCTCGCGACGCCGGGCACCGCGCTCGATCTCGAGGTTCGCGGGGGTGCGTCGAGAGACCTCGTGATCGCGGACGGCGCGAGCGGCGTCCACGTGTACGGGTTGAGCGCTTCGGGCGGAACACCCGCGACCGTGACGTTCACCCCGCGGGGGACGGTATCCCTCTCGAACACGTGGGGTGTCCCATACGCACGCGACGTCGCGTGGGTTCGCAACACCGGGGACAGCCTTTACGCCGCGGTGGGCGCGAGCGCGGGCGGCGTGCAGCTCGTCCGCGTGCCGAAGCAGGGAGGCGGCTCGCCGAGCCTCGTCCTGGTGCAACAGACGCTCGGTCCCGCCATGGGCCTTGGCTCGGCATGGACCGGAACGATCGGAGCGGCGCTCGGATCGTCCGGAGTGGCGCTGCTTCGCGCTCCTGGCGCGGCATTCCTCGACAGGATCGCCCCCGGCGCGGGCGCACCCTACACCGCGCCCGTGACGCTTGCCAGACTCGCGTCCTGGGCCGCCACGGGCATGACTCTCGAGGTGGCGGGGCACCAGACCGCGATGAGTGCGGCGAGCGCGGTACGGTTCGAGCCGACCTCAGGCGGCCCGAATCCCGACCTTCTCCTGAGCGACGGTTCCAGAGTGCTCGTGCTGAGGCCGGGGAACGCGGCCATCACCGCGGTGGAAGTGGATGCGCCCCGGACGCCGCCCGCGACGTATTTCCTCCAGCTTCGCGTCTCGCCCAATCCCGCGACTTCGGGAACGGTGAACTTCGAAGTGAACGCGGTGCCCGTGGAGCCTCAATTCACGCCCAGTCTTCGGACCAGAGTCCTCGAGGTCTACGACTTGCAGGGCCGGCTCGTGCGTCGGCTCCGTGCGGAATTCGCCGGAACCGTCGGGCACGCTACCTGGGACGGACGGGACGAGGCCGGGCGGCGGGTCGCGTCGGGTCGCTACTGGGTCCGAACGTCAGAGCTCTATTCGCGGAACTTCCTCAGCGAGTCGTTCCTACTCCTGAAGTAGGTCGGAGCTTCCGCGGCTGGGGTGTGCGCCCCCCGTACGGACCGGTGCCGCACCGTCTCCATCACCCTCTTTCGGACGCACCGCCGGTGCCGCGTACCACTTCTCCTTGGGCACCACGAGGGGCTTTTCCTTGTCGCCCTCGTAGAACGGCGTCATGATCTGGACGCCGTACTCGTTGAACGCGTCCTGGATGTTCTGGCGCAGCTCCGAGTAGATCCGCAGCATCCGGTCGGGCTGGTCGGTGTACGCGTTGATCTCGTAGGCCACCTGGACCTGCTCGAGCGCGGTCTGGAGCACGAACGGCGCGGGGTCCTTCTTGATGCCGGGCGTTCGCTCCGCTGCCTGGAGCAGGAGCGCGTGAACCTGGCGCCAGGGCGCGTCATACCCCACCGTCACCGTCGCGTGCAGCACCAGCCCCGGGTCCACCGACAGCCGGCTGTAGTTCGTCACGCGTGAGCCGAGAACCGTCGCGTTCGGGATCGTGACGGTCTCGTTCTTCGGCGTCCGGATGCGCGTGGCCAGGAGCGTCATCTCGGTCACGATTCCGCGGTCCGCGTCCACCTGGATCACGTCCCCCACGCGAAACGCCCGCATGTAGGTCAGGACGAAGCCCGCGACGAGGTTCGAGACCGCGCTGGTCGAACCAAGCGAGAGCAGCACGCCGAGGAAGATCGACACTCCCTTGAACGCTTCGGTGTTGGACCCGGGAATGTAGGGATAGCAGACGACGACCGCGAAGAAGACCACGAGGACGCGGGCGATGTTGTACGTCGGTTTGGCCCACTCCGTGTAGAACCCGGGGATCTCGATGTGCCCGGCCTCGATCTCCACCGCGAGGAAGTGAAGGAACCGGATCACGAAGTGCGTGATCACGCCGACCACTCCGATGAACACGAGCCCCGGCAATGCGCCGAGGAAGGAGCGGCCGATGTTCGTGAGCGGACCGAGCAGCATCTGATCCAGGTTCATCGCGATCGGACGCGTCCAGGGGAACCTGGCGAGGACGATCCGGAAGTACAGGAAGAACGTGAGAAAGACGAGGAGGAAGCGGGTCAGGTCCGCGATGCCGTTCATCCCGACGAGCACGTGGGACGGGTGAACGACCGCGGCCGTCCGCTTTCGGATGCCTTCCTCCCGGGCCGCGACCCATGCCGCGATGCCGGCGCGCGTCCTCCGGTACGCCGCGCCGATGCTCTTGAGCGCGAGGAGGAGAAGAACGGTCGCGAGGACGGTGAGGGCGGATCCGATCAGGAGCGTGCGGGCGCTCCGCGATTCGCGGTACTCGAGAATGGCCGATCGTCCGGTCGCCGCGCGCTCCCGGGCGAGCGCCGCCATGTCCAAGCCGGTTCCCACCGTGTCCTGGGGCAGGACGGTGAAGACGTGGCGGTCTCCGAAGTAGACCTCGGCCCCGTGCTCCTTCGGCTCGACCCGTACGGGATCGACGGGCTCCTGGCTCCGGGCGAACCGGGCGGCGCGATCGGAACCCACGCGCGCGCGCTCCTCCGCGGTTCGCGGTCCATCGGAGGCGACGACGCGAAAGAGCTCGCGCTGGCCCAGGATGACCGGGTACCCGGGCGGGGTTTCGCTCTCGAGCGGTTCCTCGACGGCGGCGGCAAGGGCGGGCGCGCTCCCGTTGTCGGCGGGAGCGGACGCCCGGCGGGACGAATCGGCCGGCTCCAGGGCCGACGCGGGAAACGCCCGTGCCGCCAGGACTCCGACGCTCGCGAGCGTCAGCGCGAGGGCCAGGATGGCCGGGACAGGGATGCTCGTTCCCGGCCGTGCGGTGATCCGGTGGGTCCGGCCTCGAGTCGTCGTCGGCTCCCCCTGCTCGCGCGTGACGTGATGGAGCGAGGCCCAAGTGCCTCGGGGCCACGCCAGCGAGGCCAGGGTAGGCAATCGGGGCGGGAGGTCAAGCGTTGGATCGAGCCGGCGACACCCTGCGCCCGGAGCACATTCTGTTCCTTGTACTGGCGCGCCCTTCCATGCTGTAGGCTTGAATGGATGAAACCTTCGTTCGGACGTGGGTAGGGACGCTCGTGAATTCAGCAACGCAAAAGGTGACCTTCGCCCCGAGCGCGAGCACTCGCTTCGCCGCTGAGGTCAAGGACAGGGTCGCATCCTACTTCCAGGCGACCGGGCGCTCCACGTCGGCGAACGCCTCGATGGTCTGGAAGACCCTCTTCATGCTTCTCCTCACATTCGGGTCGTACGCCATGCTCCTGAGCAACCTGCTGCCGCCGTGGGCCTTGGTGCCGACATGCATCCTGATGGGGATCGGAACGGCCGGGATCGGTCTGGGGATCGCCCACGACGCCCTCCATGGCGCCTACTCTTCGCGCGAGTGGGTCAATCGGGTCCTCGGACTGACCTTCGAGATGGTGGGCGCCAACGGGTACATGTGGAAGCTCACCCACAACGTGATCCACCACACCTATCCGAACATCCACGGGCTGGACGAGGACCTCGAGGTGTCTCCACTGCTCCGGCTCTCGCCGGAGTCGAAGCATCGCCCCGTGCACCGGTACCAGCACTGGTACGCGGCGCTGGCCTACGGCCTCACGACGCTCTACTGGGTCATCCTCAAGGACTACAAGTACTTCCTGAAGCGTGACCTGGGGCCCTTCCAGGGAAGGCGACACCCCGCGGGAGAGGTGGCCACCCTGATCGGAGCGAAGATCGTCTATTACACGTACATGCTCCTGATCCCTCTGCTCGTGGTGAATGCTCCATGGTGGCAGGTGCTCGCGGGCTTCCTGATCGTGCACGTGACCGCGGGGATCATCCTGGGGGTGGTGTTTCAGCTCGCGCACGTCGTCGAGGAGACGGACCATCCCGTGCCGGAAGAGGGCGGCTTCCTGGAGAGCGCCTGGATGGTGCACCAGATGGAGACGACGTCCAACTTCGCGAATGGCAACCGCCTGCTCACCTGGTACGTCGGGGGACTGAACCACCAGATCGAGCACCATCTGTTTCCGCGGATCTGCAGCGTCCACTACCCCGCCCTCGCCCCGATCGTCCGGGAAGCGGCCGAGAAGACCGGGGTTCCCTACCATCATCACGAGACCCTGCGGCAAGCGATCGGGTCCCACTGGCGGACCCTGAAGCGGTTATCGGTCGAAGCCTAGCTGCAAGATGGAGCCGATCGGCTCCGCGTAGCCTTCCATCGGGCACTGCAGCTCGTGCTCATTTCCCGAGATGAGCACA
>DASTBC010000207.1 GCA_035712245.1 Candidatus Eisenbacteria bacterium | reverse complement strand
GGTGCGCGCCGTGGATCTGATCGACACCATCATCGCTCCGCTCGCGGCGTTCATCCTCTCCACGATCTCGACGTTCGGGTACGCCGGGATCGTGCTCTGCATGGCGATCGAGAGCGCCTGCATCCCGCTCCCGAGCGAGATCATCATGCCCTTCTCGGGATACCTCGTGACCACGGGCCGGTTCTCCCTCTTCGGGGTCTCCCTCGCCGGCGCCGTCGGAAACGTGATCGGCTCCTGGGCGGCGTACTGGATGGGGATGAAGGGGGGCCGTCCGCTCGCGATGCAGCTCGCGAAGTGGCGCGTCATCCGGATCGAGGAATACGACCGGGCCGATCGCTGGCTCCAGAAGCACGGACTCCAGGTGGCCTTCTGGACCCGGCTGTTGCCCATCGTGCGTACCTTCATCTCCTTCCCGGCGGGCGCGGCGAGGGTCCCCTTCTGGCGCTTCACCCTCTATACATTCCTGGGGTCGTTTCCGTGGGCACTCGGCCTGGCCTACGTGGGGGTCCTCTTCCGCGAGCACTGGCACGACATCAAGACGTTCTGGCGCGGCTTCGACCTCGTCGTCGTGGTCGGGCTCCTCGTTCTCTTCGGGATCTGGCTCCATCACCACTTCCGGAAGTCGCCGCACGCCGAGAAAGCCACCGATCCCTCCAGGGATACGTCGGAAACGTCCGCCGAGCGTTGACCGGTCCCCAGGCCGGTGGTACACTCTGCAACCCTTTGGGGGATCGTCCAGTGGTAGGACACGTGGCTCTGGACCACGGTACAGGGGTTCGAATCCTCTTCCCCCAGCCACAAATCCAAACGATGGTTCATCATAGAAGCCGGTTCTGGGGCGCTATCGTCTAGGGGTTAGGACGGGTGGTTCTCAGCCATCAAACCGGGGTTCGAATCCCCGTAGCGCTACCAATTGCCCAGGAATGGGCGCGGCTCCTCGTGGCCGCGCTCCTTTCCTGGGGGCTTCTCCTCCCCGCGCTCTCCGAAGCCCAGCCTCGGGAGTCCACGCGCCCCTCCTCCCGTCGCGAGGCCGCCCGGCCGGACCGCATTCCCGCCAACGTCGAGCGTCTCGACTCGCTGGCGGGGATCACCCAATACCGCCTCAAGAGCAACGGCATGACGATCCTCGTCGCGCCCAACCGGGCCGCTCCCGTCGCGACGTTCCTCGTGGTCTATCACGTGGGCTCGCGGAACGAGGCGCCCGGGAACACGGGCTCGGCGCACCTCCTCGAGCACATGCTCTTCAACAAGAGCACGAAGAACTTCGGAAAGGCGAACGGGAAGAAGACGTTCCAGGAGGTGCTCTACGAGGCGGGGGCGGATTACGGCAGCACGAACATGACCACGTGGTACGACCGCATGACCGGCTATTCCACGCTCCCGTCGGACAAGCTCGACCTCGCGATGCGGATCGAGGCGGACCGGATGGCGCGGGCGCTCATCCTCGACGAGGAACGGAAGCCCGAGATGTCGGTCGTGATCAACGAGTTCGAGATCGGGGAGAACAGCCCGTACCGCGCGCTCGACAAGGCCGTCACCGCGGCCGCGATCGTCGCGCACCCGTACCATTGGAACACGATCGGCTACCGCTCCGACCTCGAGAACGTCCCCACGGAGCAGCTCCGGGAGCACTACAAGAACTACTTCTGGCCCGACAATGCCGAGGCGGTGCTGGTGGGCGACTTCGACACCGCGAAGGCGCTGCGTCTCTTCGACCGTGAGTTCGGTTCCCTGCCCCGCTCGTCGAAACCGATCCCGAACGTCATCACGGTCGAGCCTCCGCAGGAGGGCGAGCGCCGCGTCCAGGTCAAGCGTCCGGGCGAGCTCGGGATCGTCCAGATCTCCTACCTGCGTCCCGGGTCCCTCCATCCGGACTTCCTCCCGCTCGACGTGCTCTCGACGCTTCTCGCGACCGGCGTCAGCTCCCGCCTTCACCAGGCGCTGGTCGAGACGGGCCTCGCGACGGACGTGACCTCCAGCAACTACACGCTGCTCGACCCCTACGTGATCACGGCGGGCGCGACCGCGGCTCGGGGCGTGTCGCACGAGAAGGTCGAGGCGGCGATCAAGGCGGCGCTCCACGAGATCGGAGAGAAGGGCGTGACCCAGGAAGAGCTCGACCGCGCGAAGCGGCAGCTCGAGGTGACGACGATCCGGAGCCGCGACGGCACCTACGAGCTCGCGCAGGCGCTCGGCGAGGCCGTGGCCTCGGCAAACTGGAAGTGGTTCGTCGGGTACATCGACGGAGTGAACCGGGTCACGCGTGAGGACGTGCAGCGCGTCGCGCGGACGTACATCCAGCCGGACCGGGCCACGGTCGGGTGGTTCGTTCCGGTGAAGAAGGACGCTCCCCCTCCCGCCAAGGCCGCCGCGCCGTCCAAGGCTTCGACAGGCTCGGCGTCCGGCAAGAACACCCCGGCGCCCAAGTCGAAGAAGCCCGGCGCGGGAGGAGCGCACGACGGGACCGCCGGAGCGATCGAGGACGCGGCCGGCGCGATCTTCGAGGCCGCGGACGCGGTCCCGAGCGCCGCGGCGAGCGCCGCTTCGAGCGCCCGCTTCGCGGATCGCACCCATCGTCGCACGCTCCGGAACGGGATCGTGCTGAACGTGCTTCCCAACCATTCCGTTCCGACGGTGGCGCTCCACGGACTCGTGCTCGCCGGACGCCAGGAAGCGCCCGGCGCCGTGCCGCAGCTCACCGCGATGATGCTCTCGCGCGGCACGAAGACCCGGGACAAGCGGACGATCGCGGCCGCCCTGGAGGGCGCGGGAGCGGATCTCACGATCGGGGCGGACCTGAGCGAGGCGATCATCACGGGATCCGCGCTCTCGCGCGACACGCGGCTCCTCCTCTCGACCCTCGCGGACGAGATCCTGAATCCGTCCTTCCCCGAGGAGGAGCTGACGAAGGCGAAGAGCGAGCTTCGAGCGGACCTCCTCCGCGGCTACGAGAACACCGGCCTTCGCGCGCGGGAGCGGCTCTCCCGCCTCGTCTACCCGCCCGGGCACCCCTTCCGCGCCCCGGAGCGGGACTCCATGCTCGCGAGCCTCGACCGCGCGCGGGTCGCCGATCTCCGCGCGTTCCATCGCAACCGGTACGTCGGCTCGGGAATGATCCTCTCCGTGGTCGGCGACGTGGATCCCGAGCGCGTCGCCACGCTGGTGGACTCGCTCTTCGGCGCCGTCCCGGCCGGTGCGCGTCCCTCGTACGACCTCCCGCGCGTCTCGGTGAACACCCCCGAGCGGGGACTCGAGACGATGAGGGGCAAGGCCAACGTCGACTTCGTCCTCGGACAGGCGAGCGGACTCCGGCGCACCGATCCGGAGTGGGAGGCGGCCATCGTGGCGAACGCCGCCCTGGGACAGAGCTCCCTCACGTCGCGGATCGGAAAGCGCGTCCGCGACAAGGAAGGCCTCAGCTACACGCTCTACTCACGCTATCTCTGGTCCGACTTCCTGGACGGCGCCTGGATGGTGGACGTCGCGTGCGCTCCGAAGAACGTGGTCCAAGCGATGCGCTCCACGCGTGAGGAGATCGAGCGGTACCGGCGGGAGGGAATCACGGACGAGGAGGTCCTGGTCCAGAAGAACTTCTTCGCCGGAAACTACCAGGTGCGCCTCGGGACGAACGCCGGCGTGGCGTTCTCCCTCTCCTACGCGGAGAAGTACGGTTTCGGGCCGGAGTACCTGGACGAGTTCCCGTCACGGGTGCGCGCGGTGACGAAGGATCAGGTCAACCAGGTGATCCGGGAGAGGCTGCACCCCGAGAAGCTGCATCTGGTCGTCGCGGGAGACTTCGAGAAGATTCCCGAGTAGCGCGGACCACGAGCCGGCGTCGGTCGCGCCGTTCCTCACCGCACCAGGGTCATCTCCCTCGTCAGGATCTTCTCCCCCGTCCGCAGCCGGTAGAAATACCGTCCGCTCCCCAGAGAGCGGCCCCGGTCGTCACGGCCGTCCCATCGGACCACGTGCGAACCCGCGGGCACGTGGCGGTCCACGAGCGTCCGCACCATCCTTCCCGAGACGTCGAAGACATGGAGCTTCACCGGCCCGGCCCGCTCGACTTCGTACCCGATCGCGGTGGCCGGGTTGAACGGATTGGGTGCATTCTGGAGGAGGCGGGCCGCAGGGGTGGATGCCGGGGCGGCGACCGCCGTGATCGCCGGGATCGACGCGGGATCGGCCGGGTCCGACCCCAGCGCCAGCTCCCACCGGTCCTTGTATCCGTCCCGGTCTCGGTCGATCCCCATCCGGATCCCCGAGCCACGCGGGACTCCCAGGAACGTGACGGTCTCACCGGGCGCGTCCGGCAGCGAGCGAAGCGCGGCGGACTGGAGGGAGCCCTCGGGATCGTAGTCGCTCTGGAAGAGCCCTCCACCGGTGTAGGCGTACGAACGCCGCGACCCGTCGACGTACGCCCGCGCGACCAGGTCGCAGTCGGTGAGATCCGCCTGGAGGCAGAGCGAATCGAGCGCCGCCGCGTTCGCCGCGAGGCCCTTCGTGGTCGCGTTCACGGTGAGCTGCCTCCCCACAGCGGGCCCGAGCCCCGTGTCGAACGAGAGCAGGAACGCCTCGAGATCGCGCCGCTGCTGGTCGTTCGCGAACTGGAAAACCGGAAGGTTCAGGAACGCGAACAGATCGTCGATCGAACCGTCGTGAAGGAACCCGAATCCCCGCTTCTGCGGCCCGGGAGCGCGACGGAATCCCGTCTTCTGGTACATGTTCCGCACATGCGGCACTTTGAACGCCTGGCTTTCCTGGAGGGCCTGCGCCGGAATGATGGTGCGATTCGTCCCCGTCGGGAACGAGTGGCAATTGGTGCAGACGCCGGCGTCGTGCGGCACGGTGTCGAACTCGACCTTCCCCCGCGTGGGGCTCGGCGCCGGAGCCGGAGGGTCGGGCCAGGTCCGGTCCAGGTTCTGGTTCGGATTCGGCGGGTACACCATCGTCATCACGAAGTCCGAGAATCGCTGCATGTCGGCGGACGACAGGGTGTCGGGATTTCCCATCAGGCCCACGAACGCCGGGTTGAAGCGCGTGAAGTCGAGGCGATCCCCGCGCCAGTGGAACGGGGACGTGTCGCGGAGACCGCGAAGCGATTGCGTCGTCATCGGGCCCTTCATCGGATCGAACGGCGGGATGGGCAGAGGCTGGCCCGGTGGGACGGGTTCCAGGGAGCCGCGCGGGTTCCCCAGATCCCACCCGATGTTGTCCAGATTCCCACCGATGTGGCACGACGCGCACGCCAGGTCCCCGTGATCCGAGAGCGACCCGTCGTACAGAAAGCGCCGCCCCTCGAGGATCTCGGGCGGGCTCGGGTCGAATCGCATCGGGATCTCCGCCACGCATGTCTCCGACGCCACGTTCACGATCCCGATCGAGCTCGAGAATCGATTCATGACGTAGAGCTGCCCGCGAGCCTCGTCGAGGAAGAGCCCCGTGGGGCCGCTGCGGGCCGGAGACGGCGCCGGTGAGGACGGGATCCGGTTCAGCACGGCGCCGCTCGCCGCGTTCACCACGCCGACGCGATCCGATCCAAGCGCGGCGACGTAGATCCGCGTTTCCGCCGCGTTCACCACGAGATCCATGGGCTGGGAGAGGCTGAGCGCCTTCTCCTCCGGCGGCCCCGGGATCGTGTCGTACACGATGTGGCTGTTCAGGTGCCAGAGCGCGTCCGGCGAGACTCCGCCCGGAGCGATCCGCGCGATGCGGTTGTGGAGAAAGCGGCCGCGCAGGTTCGGCTCGAAGCGCGTCCGGTTGAAGGCCTCGGTGTGGGTGACGTAGACGCTCCCGGACGGTCCGACCGCGAGGTTGAAGAGATTCGTCCCCACGTCGGACACGGTGCGGAGGAGCGCGCCCGTTCCCGCGTCCAGCACGTGCACGTCCTGGTCCGGAAGGTCGAACGGGATCACCGAATTCCACGTCTTCGAGGAGGCCGGGCGCTCGTCCACCCAGCTCGCGCCGACCTTCTGCACGATGAGCCCGACCGCGGGGGCGGGACTCTGAAGGGACCGGGGCGGGCTCGGCGGCGGTGGCCCTCCTCCGCTCTGGACGACGTCCGCCGGCAGGCAGGTCGTGCGATTACCCGCGTCGAGCACGCCCACGTAGACCTCCCCCCCTCCCGCGGCCAGGGCGCGCGGGTGCCGCCCGAAGATCGGGCGCACGAGGTCGAGCGTCGGGGCGGACGGATTCGCGAGACCGTAGATCTTCACCGCGTCCTCTCCGCTCACACAGACGAATGCGCGCCGCGGAGTTCCCGCGAAGAGGACATCCGTCGGCTCGTCCCCCACGCGCAGGGTGGCGAGGACGCTCCGCGTGTTCAGGTTCACGATGCTCACGTCGTCGGAGACATGGTTCACGACCCACGCGATCGTGTCGTGGAGCGCGGCCACGGCGACCGGCTCGAGGCCCACGGGGATCTCGCCGAGGGATGTGAGCGAGCCCCCGCCCGGCGCGAAGATCTCCAGGCGAGAGTCGGGCGTATTCACGGCGAGGAGCTTCGAGCCGTCCGGCGTCATCGCGAGCGGGCGGACCTGGAGGCCCTCGAAATTGACGTAGTCCCCGACCGCGGGTGTGGACGATCGGAGCGCCCGCGTCGGAAGGATGAGTCCGGCTAGCAGGATCGCGGCCGTCGCGGCAACGAGGAAGCGCGCGGCGCACGGAATCCGGGCCACGGCGCGGGCTGGAGTCATCGACAGAAAACCCTTGAGAGCGAGCTGCCCCGACGTCGGGCCTTCGAGTTAACCTATTCTAGCATAAGCGACTGAGGGATTCAAACCCCTTGCGATCCGATCCAGGGCCTGCGGATCGCCGTCCCGGTTCCGGAACGTCTCCAGGGCTTCCGCGAGAAGGGCTTCCATCGAGGCGCGGTAGACCGCGCGATCGAACGTGACCGCGTGGCGCCGGATCGCTTCCGGATCGAAGCGCTGCCGGGTGAAGTCGTCGAGGGCCCCCTCGAGTCCGGCGTCCGAGTCCTCGTCGTAGAGAACGCCGGTCCCGGGCGCCACGACTTCCGCAGCCCCGCCTCGCCCGAGCGCGATCGCGGGTCGGCCG
>DASTBC010000206.1 GCA_035712245.1 Candidatus Eisenbacteria bacterium | reverse complement strand
CCAGGAGATCGACGAGCCTCGCGTCGGCCATGAGGCTCCGGTCCTGCACGGTGAGCGCGGGCCCGCCGCCCATCACCGGCGCGGCTTCCTCCGGCTTGGCGCCCGGGATCTCGCCCGACGCGGTCCCCTCGAGCACGATCGCGAGATCGGGGCCGACGCGCCGCGCCGCGGCGGCCGCGCCCCGAAGGCCGACCTCTTCCTGGACGCTCCACACCGCCGTGACCGGCACCGGAGGACGCTGCCGCACGAGGCTGGCGAGCACGGCGCACCCGACCCGGTCGTCGAACGCTTTTCCCTTCCGCGTGGAGCCCCAGCGCTCGTACACCGTGTCGAACACCGCGTAGTCGCCGACCGAAACGTGCCGCTCCGCCTCCTCGCGAGACGACGCGCCGATGTCGAGGTAGAGATCCTCGGCCGGCACGACCTTGTCGCGCTCGGCTCGCGGCACGAGGTGGGGCGGAAGGACGCCGACCACTCCCGGAAGGCCCTCGGGGCCCACGCGGAAGACCTGGCTCACGAGGATGCGCGGGTCGATCCCTCCCACGCGGCGCACGCGCACCCGCCCGTCCTTCTCGAACGCGGTCACCATCAGTCCGACCTCGTCCATGTGCGCGCAGAGCATCACGTGCGGCCCGCGGCGCTTCGCGCGTCTAGACGCGGCGCTGTTCCGGCCTCGCGCCGGACCGGCGGGCGCGAGGGTCGCCACGACGCTTCCCATGGCGTCCACCTCCAGCGTGTCCACGTGGTCCCGGACCGACTCGATCACGGCGCGCCGCACCGCGTCCTCGCCGCCGCTCACGCCGGGGAGGTTCGAGTAGGTCTCGAGCAGCGTCTCGTCGAACCGCGGGCCGCCGTTCCGCCTCACTTGATCACCTCCACGACGCTCCAGTCGAGAGGGAGGCCCGCGAGGTAGTGGCCGAGGAGCCGCGCGGTGCGCTCCACGTCGCGCGGATCGATGGTCTCCACCCCCGTGTGCATGTAGCGGCACGGCACGCCGACGACGCCGGTCGGGATGCCCTCGCGCGCGATCTGGATGTCCATCGCGTCGGTGCCGGAGCTCACCGGGATGCCCTCGACGGAGTAGGGGATGCCGATGGCCCGCGCGCTCGAGCGCATCCCCTCGAGCACGCGGGGGTGCACGTTCGGACCGATGCAGAGCGAGGGTCCGGTCCCGAGGGCGTAGGTCTCGCCTTCGCGCACGCCCGGCATGTCGCCGTGCGTGACGTCGATCGCGATCCCGAGCTGCGGGTCGAGCGATTCCGCCGCGGTCCGCGCGCCGAGGCAGTAGACGCCGAACTCCTCCTCGACCGTCGCGACCGCGATCACGTCCCACGCCGGGCGGCTCCGGCTCAGGATCTCGAGCGCCAGGACCAGCACGACGAGCCCCGCGCGGTCGTCCATCGCGGGGGCGGCGAGGCGGTTCGCGAGGAGATCCACGGGTGCGCGGCGGAGCGTGACCGGAGTTCCGACGGGGACTCGCCGGCGCACCTCGCGCTCGGGCCTTCCGGTGTCGAGGTAGAGCTCGTCCAAGCCCATCACCCGCTCCGCCTCTCCCTTCCTCTGGAGATGGGGAGGCTTCGTCGCGAAGAGGGCCGCGAGGGGCGGCTTCGAGTGGACCCAGACCTCGCGGCCGAGGAGCGTCCTCGGGTCGAACCCGCCCACCTCGGTCAGGCGCAGGAATCCGCCCGGGTCGATCGCCTTGACCAGGAATCCGATCTTGTCCATGTGGGCGGTGAGGATCGCGCGGGGGCGCCGTTCGCCGGGTGTCGAGCCGGGATCCCCGCTCCCCAGGATCCAGCCCCGGACGTTCCCCGAGGGATCGCGGTCCACGCGGTCGGCAACCCTCGAGAACGCCTTCACGACCTCGGCGGCCACCGGAGCCTCGTGTCCCGGGATGCCGGGGAGCTGGCTGAAGAAGTGGAGCCACTCGGTGGTGCCGCGCTCTCCGGTCGGGGGCATAGACCTGTGAATTTAGTTCCTCGTCGCGGGGGCGGCAAATGTAAACTCCGCGCGCTGATGGAACCGCTACGGATCGCCGTCCTGCTTCCGCACCTGGGCGTGTACGGGGGGATTCGCAGGTTCCTCGAGCTGGGCTCCGTCTGGTCGCGGCGGGGCCACCGCGTCGCGCTCCTCGTCCCGCCGGATCGCGCCGGGGAGTCTCCCTGGCTTCCGTTCCCGGGCGAGATCGGCGCCCTCGATCGGCTCCGGGCCGCGGCCGCGTGGGACGTCGTGATCTCGCCGGATCCCGATCTCTTCCTCGGCGCCCTCGAGCCCGCCGCCCCGGGACGCCCGCTCCATGTCTTCTACGCCGTGCTCGAACGGGCGCCACGCGCGCGTGACGCCTGGGGTCGCGCGGATCTCGTGCTCGCCAACTCGAGCGGCATGCTTCGACATCTGGAGCGCCGCGGGGTCGCGGCCGCGGCCGGCGTGCCCGGGGGCGTGAACACGTCGTTCTTCACGCCTCCCGATCCCGACCCGAGACTCGATCCCGCCCGGCCCGCCGGGCTCGTGCGCTTCCTCGTGTACGGAAGGCTCTCGAGAAGGAGAAAGGGATCCGAGACCGCCGTGCGCGCGATCGCGCGAGCGTGCCGATCGGCGCGCGTGGACGCGCACGTCACGCTGTTCGACTCCCCCCCGAAGGGAGCGGACACGCCGTCGCTCGCGGCGCCTTCCGGCATCACGCTTCGCTGGGTACTCCATCCCACGCAGGAGTCCCTGCGCGATCTCTATCGGGAGGCGGACCTCTTCGTGAGCGCCGAGCGCCGCGCGGGATGGTGCAACACCGCGGCCGAGGCGATGGCCTGCGGTGCCGCGGTGGTCTGCACGCGGAGCGGCACGGAGGACTTCGCGATGGACGGCGAGACCGCCGCGGTCTCACGATGGCCGTGGGCGTGGGCCCTGGCGCGGCGCATCCGGCCGCTTCTCGACAACCCGGAGGCGCGCACGCGCCTGAGCTCCGCCGGCCATCGCGCGATCCAGGAGTTCTCCTGGGAGCGGACCGCCGACCGGGTCGAGGCCGCGATTCGAGACGCGCTTCGAAGGAGGGAACGTGGCTGAGGGCAGGAAGCCCCGCGCGAGCGCGGTGCTCATTCTCTCCGCGTATCCGTCGCGTGCGGCCGCGGAGCGCGCCGCTCGCGCCCTCGTGCGCGACCGCGTGCTCGCATGCGCGACGGTCGTCGCGGGAGGAAAGGCCTTCTACCGCTGGAATGGGAAGGAGCACGCGGATCCCAGCACGCTCCTCTGGGGAAAGACCCTCGCCTCGCGAGCGCGCGCCGCGGTTCGAGCGATCCGGGAGCGGCATCCGGACACGGTCCCGGAGATCCTCGTTCTCCCGATACGCGACGGACACGCCCCCTATCTGGAGTGGCTCGCGGGAGAGGTTCGTTGATTCGGAGAGCGGCGGAGCCCGACCTCGTCCTCATCGGAGCCACGCTCCTCGACGCCTCCCGCGCCCCCGCCCGGCCCGGGCCCGGCGGACGCCGCAGCTCCGGAGCCGAGGCGGTCTGGATCCGGGGCGATCGGATCGTCGCCGTGGGAGCGGCTGGAGCCATTCGCGCCAAGGCGGGGAGGGCCGCGCGCCGGATCGATCTGGGCGGGGGCACTCTCACCCCCGGATTCACGGACGCTCACATCCATCTCGTGACGTGGAACCGAGCGCTCGGAGAGCCCTCCCTCGAGGATCAGACGCCGGAGGCGATCGAGCGCGCCGTCGGCGCCCGCCTGGAGACGGCTCCCCGGGAAGACTGGCTCCTTCTGCGCGGCTGGGTCCCCCGGGAGTGGCCCGGGGAGCGCCGCGACCGGGCGCTCCTGGACCGGATCGCGTCCGACCGTCCGCTCGTGCTCCATGCCGTCGACGGCCATTCGGTCTGGGCGAATCGCGTGGCCCTGGAGCGGGCGGGGATCGACCGACACACTCCCGATCCCCGGGGAGGCATCGTGGAGCGCTCGGCTTCCGGCGAGCTGACGGGGGCTCTGATCGAGGAAGCGCTCCGCCTCCTCACGTCTCGGATCGTGCGAACCGCCCCCGTCCGGGACGAGCTCACGCAGGCCGTGGCGCGCGCCCGATCGCTTGGAATCACGAGCGCCCACGACTTCGACCGGAGCGCCACCTGGCGAGCGGCGGCGGAGCTCGCTCGCGAGGGACGGCTCGACTTCCGGCTCCTCCTCTCCGTGCCGGTGGCGGCTCTCGGGGCGGCCGAGGATCTGGGTCTC
This sequence comes from Candidatus Eisenbacteria bacterium, assembly GCA_035712245.1. Classification (GTDB taxonomy): domain Bacteria; phylum Eisenbacteria; class RBG-16-71-46; order SZUA-252; family SZUA-252; genus WS-9. The sequence goes on along the minus strand of DASTBC010000206.1, from coordinate 5,313 downwards.
GCGACCGGGATGGGCGGGGACCGCCTCAGGGTCGGCGCGGTGAAGATGTTCGCGGACGGGACGCTCGGCTCCTCGACCGCGCTCCTCGAGGAGCCCTACGAGGGCACCGCCAACCGGGGGATCGAGGTCCTGAGCGCGGACGACATGGCCTCGGCCTGTGCCCGCGCGGCACAGGCCGGTCTCGGAGTCGCGATCCACGCGATCGGAGACGCCGCGGTCCGGAACGCCCTCGACGCGATCGAGCGGACGCTTCGGGCCGGTGCCCTCTTTCCGCTGCCCCCGAGAATCGAGCACATCCAGCTCTCGCGCGTGGAGGACTGGCCCCGCTTCCGGAAGCTCGGCGTCCTCGCCTCGGTCCAGCCCGTCCATCTCCTCACCGACCGCGCCATCGCGCCGCGGTTGTGGGGAAGCCGGACCCCGAGGTCCTACGCCTGGAAGAGTCTCGCCGCCGCGGGAGCCCGTCTCGTCTTCGGGTCGGACGCCCCGTTCGACAGGGCCGGGCCGCTTCGCGCGATCCAGGCCGCCGTGTTGAGACGCGATGGCGCAGATTCCGAGGATCGCGTGTTCCACCAGGAACAGCGAATCCCACTGGGCCGCGCGCTCCGCGCCCACCTGGAAGATCCGCACCTCGCGGCGGGGTGGACGCTCCCGCTCGGGAAGCTCGAAGCCGGGTACGGCGCGGATGTGGTTCACTTCGACCACGATCTGGCCCGCACGCCTCTCGAGGAATGGCACCGGGCGCGGGTCCGGAGCGTCTGGATCGGCGGCCGCCGCATCGCGGGTGCTTCGGGCCGGTCGTGAAGGGAGGCAACGAGAAAAAAACTCGCGCGCAGGAACCGAAATCGAGCCTCTTTCCTTGAGAGCCCCCGTGAGCTCACGGTATACTTAGGTGTAATCGAATCCGTTCACCCCCCCGCTCCGTGAACCGCCGGCGGACTGGGAACCAAGGCCGCCTCGACAACATGAGAAACATCCTCCTCGCAGGCCTCACGGCGGCGGCGATCGCCGCCACCGCAGCACCGACCGCAGCGCAGTACTACGCCTTCGGCAAGAACAAGGTTCAGTACGAGAAATTCGACTGGCTCTCGCTCAAGGGCGAGCATGTCGAGGTCTTCTACTATCCCGAGGAAGAGCCGATCGCGCGCCTCGCGATCGTGATCGCCGAGGAGAGCTACAAGGAGCTCGCGGCGCGCTTCCAGCACGAGGTCCCGAAGACCGTCCCGCTCATCGTCTACAGCTCGCACCACCACTTCGAGCAGACGAACGTGAGCCCGATGTTCCTTCCCGAAGGCGTGCAGGGTTTCACCGAGTTCATGAAGGGGCGTGTCGTGCTCCCCTTCACGGGATCCTTCGCCGAGTTCAAGCACGTCCTCCATCACGAGATGGTGCACGTGTTCCAGTTCTCGATCCTGGACCAGACCTACAAGAAGCACCGCAGGAGCTCGTACGTGGTGCCGCCCCTCTGGTTCTCGGAGGGTCTGGCCGAGTACTGGTCCACGGGCTGGGACGCGCAGGGGACCATGGTGCTCGCGGACATGGTGCTCGAGGGAAGACTTCCGACGATCGCGGACATGTGGAGGTACAACGGCACCTTCACCATCTACAAGATGGGCCAGTCCCTGTGTGAGTACATCGCGACGACCTACGGCGACGACGCGCTCCGCCGTCTCTACACCGAGATCCACACGGCCGATTCGTTCGAGAAGCTGATCCAGAAGGTCACGGGCGTGTCGGCCCGCCGGCTCTCCGAGGACTGGATCCTCGCGATGAAGCGGCGCTACTACCCGCAGGTCAAGGACCGCTCCACCCTCGCGCTCGCGGCCCAGGCCCGCGCCGTCACCGAGGGCATGAACCTCAAAGCGGTGGCGGCTCCGGACACGGCGATCCTCGGCGGGCACCGCTACTTCTTCATCTCGGCCCGCGACGGCTACACGAACATCTACAGCGCCACGTACCACGGAAACGAGCGGAACGTGAAGTCGGTCGTGCGAGGACAGCGTGGCGCCCAGTTCGAGTCGTTCCATCCGTTCCAGAGCCGGATCGACGTCTCGCGCAAGGGCGAGCTCGCGTTCGTCTCCAAGTTCAACGGCAAGGACGCGCTCTTCGTGATGGACGTCGCGAAGAAGGACATCGTCCTGCGCCGCCACTTCGACGACCTCCTCTCGCTCGCCTCGCCCGCCTGGTCCCGCGACGGAACGCGGCTCGCGTTCTCGGGCATCCGGAAGTCGGGCCAGTCGGATCTCTACGTGCTGAACCGCGTCACGGGCGACGTGTCCCAGCTCACGAACGACAACTACGCCGACTCGGATCCGACCTGGTCGCCCGACGGGAAGCAGATCGCGTTCGCGTCGGACCGCACGCGCTACGGCAAGCAAGGGCACCAGAACCTCTTCCTCATCGATACCGAAACCCTCGCGATCCGCTATCTCACGTGCGGGCCATGGACGGATCAGACGCCGACCTGGTCGCCTTCCGGCGATCGCATCGCGTTCGCGTCCGATCGCGGGGGCATGCTCGAGATCTTCGCGACGGATCCGCAGGGGAACGGCGCGCGCCTCTCCAACTTCCTGAGCACCGCCATGGATCCGGCGTGGCTCCCGGACGGGAAGAGCCTGCTCTTCACCGGCTTCAATCGCGGCGGCTTCGGCGTCTACGAGATGAAGGTGCCCTCCATCCCGGAGACCGACGGCGTTCGCGTGGCGGCGCTCGGGCCCATGATCGCGGAGCCGCCGCCGGCTCCGCAGCCGCCGCCGGCGAAACCGCCCGCGGAGTCTCCCGCGTCTCCCGCCGTCCCCGACTCGTTCGCGCTCGACCGCGTTCTCGCGGAGGGCCCCGCGCTCTGGGACTGGGAAGAGACGCTGGCGAAGTCCGACGAGAAGCCCGAGGAGTACAAGCCGCGGTACGGTCTCGATCTCATCCAGGGCGGGCTCGCCGCCACGCCCACGGAGAACGTCGGGCAGGGATTCCAGGGGGCGTTCAGCGATCTCCTCGGGAACCGCGTCTACTACTTCCAGGTGGGGAACACCGCGCGCACGGCTTCCGAGATCCTGAGCCGCATGAACGTGGCGGGCTGGCACGTGAACCGCGAGCATCGGTGGAACTTCGCGGCGGGCCTCTTCCACACGGCGGGAGACTACCTGGACATCTCCGGCTTCGAGTACTTCGAGCGGCGCGCGGGGACCTCTCTCGTCGCGAGCTACCCGTTCTCGCGCTTCAATCGCGTCGACCTCTCGATGTCGCTCTTCTACAACCGGAAGGACTACGTCTTCGGGTACGAGCGGGAGGGGATCCTGACGACGCACTCGATCTCGCTGGTCAAGGACAACAGCCTCTGGTTCGGCACGGGGCCGCGCGACGGGTCGCGCGTGAACCTGACCGGGGCCATCACCACGAACCTGACCTCGGGACGGAACGAGAACGTCACGCTCCTGACCGATTACCGCCGCTACTTCCGCGTGAGCCAGTGGAGCACGCTCGCGCTCCGGGTGCAGGGCCGGCTCTCGAGCGGCGCGGATCCGCAGCGGTTCGAATTCGGCGGAAGCCTCTCGATGCGGGGCTACCCGCGCGGGTTCTTCGAGGGAACCCGGATGGCCATGGGGAACCTCGAGTACCGGTTCCCGCTCCTCGACCGGCTGGTGCTGGGCGTGCCGATGCGGCTCGGCCTTCCCGGTCTCGAGGCGGCGGTGTTCACGGACGCGGGCCAGGCCTGGGAGAGCTTCCAGACGATCCCCCCGCTCGTCGGGAGCTTTGGATTCGGGCTTCGCATGAACTTCGCCGGCTATATGGTGCTCCGGTACGACTTCGCGAGACTCCACGACTTCCATTCCGTCGCCCCCGGCTGGCGGCGCGAGTTCTACCTCGGGGTCGATTTCTAGGCGCGATTCCGGCGCCCCTCCCCCTCCAGCCTTGCTCCTGCTCGCGCTCGTCCTCGCCGTCGCGCTCGTCCCGGCTCCGGCCTCGGCGCAGGCCGTTCCTTCCGACTCGGCAAGGCCCGCGCTCCCGGATACGGCGGTCGTCGCCGGCACGGCAGCCGCGGCCGACACGACGGAGCCCCGCGCGGGCGCCGATACCACGGCCGTCGCCGACACATCCGCCGTGATCCCGCCGCCTCCGCCTCCCACCGCGATCCTCCGGGTCGAGACCCGGCCCTCGGGACTCCAGGTCGAGGTGGACGGGACCCCCGCGGGCCGCTCGCCCACCGGGCCGCTTCCGGTCACACCGGGGACCCATCGCGTGCGCGCGCTGCCGGAGGATCCGAGGCGCTTCGGCACTCCGGCCCTGGATCGCGCCGTGACGCTCGCGGCGGGAGCGGAGTTCACGCTTCGGCTCGACCTCCGGCCGCCGGTCGTGCTTCGCACCGATCCCGAGCCCGCGCTCGTGACCCTCACCGGCCGTCCGTCCGCCGACTCGCTCCTCGGCTCGACGCCTCTCAGCGTCAAGCCGTCCGTGATCGAGCCCTACGGGCTCCGCTTCACGCGTGAGGCGTTCGCCGATACGACGCTCTCCGGCACCGCGTTTCTCTCGGGGGGCGATCCGCCTCGAGTCCCCTTGCGCCGGATCGCGGCCGCGCCGGCCCGGGTCGAATCCGGCGAGCGGACTCCGCTCTATCGAAAGAAGTGGGTCCAGTGGTCGCTCGTCGGGATCGGGGCGGTCCTCACCGGGGCCGCGGCCGTCTGGCACCGGGAGGCGGACCGCACGTACGACGAGTACCTCGCGTCCTCGAACGTGGAGGAGATCCCCGGGCTCTACGACCGCACGATCGCGCTCGACCGGCGCGCGACGGCGTCGTTCCTCGCGGGACAGGCGGTCCTGATCACGGGCGGGATCCTCCTCCTGACGGGGCAATCGAATTGAGGGCGCTCGCGCTCGCCGGCGCGCTCCTCCTCGCCGCGTCGGTGGGCGGGTGCACCGAGCGCGACCGGTCGAATCCGCTCGACCCGGCGAACCTGGACGAGGGAGGCGCGCTGTATGGATTCAACGCGCTCGCGGGAAACGATCAGGTCGAGCTCCGGTGGAATCGCCTCACGCAGACCGGAGTGCTCGGTTACCGCCTGCTGCGATGGCGCTCGGGGGAGGTTCCGTCCTACGTGGGAGATCTTCTCGCGCCCAACTTGTCGGGAACCGTGGACACCTCGGCGTTCAACGGAGAGCGATACCTGTACCGGCTCGTCGCGTACCTCGCGGAAGGTGACAGCGTGACGAGTCCCATCGATACGGCGACCGCCGGTTCGCGCCACATCGTGGTTCTCTCGGGCATCCTTCCCGGGATGCTCGGTCTGACGCCCGACGGGCGCGACATCCTGTACGCGAACC
>DASTBC010000205.1 GCA_035712245.1 Candidatus Eisenbacteria bacterium | reverse complement strand
CGGCGCTCTTCGTCGTGACCGGATGGCGCACGGGACCGAGGCCCTGGAAGAGGGGCGGGGCGCCGGGGCGCGGCTTGGAATCGTGGTGGTGCTGCGCGCAGGCCGGAGCCGCGGCAAGGACGAGAACCATCGGGACCACCGCGACGAAGCGCATCGATCCTCCGTGGAAGGTGCACGTGGGCGCGATGGACGCGCCGGCGAGGGAGCCACTAGAATACGCGCATGTCATCCTCCGGAAAAGGGCGCGAGCGGGAGATCGAGCGGCTGGCGGACGAGCACCGGCGCGCGCTGCGCGGCCCGTCGTGGCACGGCCCGAGCGTCCTGCAGGTCCTCGACGGTGTGAGGGCGGAGACGGCGAGTCGCCGGGCCGTCCCCGGAGCGCACACGATCTGGGAGATCGTCCGACACATCGAGGTCTGGGACCGTGTCGTGATCCGGCGCATCGAGGGAGAGATCTTCGATCCGACACCGGAGCAGGACTGGCCGCCCGTCCTGGAATCCGACGAAGCCTCGTGGACTCGCGACGTGGCCGCCATGGTCGCGACGCACGAAGAGCTCAATGCGGCCATCCGCGGCTTGACGCCGGACGCCCTGGACGTCCGGGCCGCGGAGAACCGCCCCGAGCTGTCCCGCCTGGTGTATGGGGCCGCCCACCACGAGCTCTATCACGCCGGGCAGATCGCCATCTTGCGCAAGGACTGACCCGAGGCCGGACTCCTCGGGGACACGCTCCGTCTCCCGGGGGGTTGAGCTTCGGGAGTGCGGGTCACGCCGCTCCACTCGTTTAGGAGTGTAGTGGCTCCGGGAGGGCGCCGCGGACCTACCGCGGCCGGATCTCCGCCGGGCATCGTCCGTCGAGGCGCACGTGGTCACAGAAGATCGGGAAGAACGCCTGTTGCGCCTGGCCGAGGCGATCGCCGACGGCAAGCAGGTGGACTGGCAGCAGGCCGTCGCGGACGACCCGAGCAGCTCCGACAGCATCGATGCCCTTCGCGTCATCCAGTCCCTGGGGGAGGCCCACACGCCTCCGGTCCGCCCGATTCCGGCCGCCTGGGGCTCGCTCACGATCCACGAGAAGATCGGCGAGGGCGCCTTCGGCGAGGTGTACCGCGCCTTCGATCCCAACCTCCAGCGCGACGTCGCGCTCAAGCTCCTGTCGGGGGAGCGCGCCCTCGACGAGAGCGCCTCGGCTCGTTTCCTCGAGGAGGCCCGCCGTCTGGCGCGCGTGCGTCATCCGAACGTGGTCGTCGTGCATGGGGCCGATCTCCGGGAACGGCGCGTCGGCATGTGGACCGACCTCGTTCGCGGCCGGACCCTCGAGCAGATCCTGCTGGAACGCGGCCCCTTCGGGGAACGTGAGGCCGCCAACGTGGGGATCGACCTCTGCCGCGCGCTCGCCGCCGTTCACGCCGCGAAGCTCGTTCACCGCGACGTCAAGACGCAAAACGTCATGCGTGATGACAAGGGGGAGATCCTGCTCATGGATTTCGGCTCGGTCGGGCCGGTCTCGAGCGCCGGAGAAGGCGCCGAGTCGAGGCCCTACGGCACGCCCCTCGCCACCGCGCCCGAGGTCCTCGCCTCGGGCGCGGCCACGACGCGGTCCGACATCTACTCGCTCGGAGTTCTCCTCTTCCGCCTCGTCACGGGCAAGTACCCGGTCGAGGCGTCGACGTATGAGGAGCTGATCGAGAAGCATCAGCGGCGCGAGAAGCGCTGGCTGCGCGAGGAGCGACCGGATCTGAGCCCCGGGTTCGTGCGCGCCGTCGAGCGCGCGCTCGACCCGGATCCGAAGGCGCGCTACTCCGGCCCGGGAGAGATGGAGCGCGCGCTCGCCTGGGGCCGCCAGCACAAGTGGATCGATCAGCTCTTCGGATGGCTCCCGCCGCTGTGGCGCGCTCCGGCCGCGGTTGGGGCCGGACTGATCCTGATCGCTGGCCTCTTCTACACGAAGCGGTCGCTCTTCCCCGACCCTGTTCCGCCCCCCGTGGTGGTGACGCCGGCCGAAAAGGGTGTCCTCACCGCTCACGCGACGCTCTACCGCGACCGAGGCGCCGAGTCCCCGGCCGAGCAGCTCCTGCCCGGCGCGCGGGTGCGGCCCGGCGACGCCCTCTACCTGGAGCTCTGGGGCGAAGACTCGATGACCGTCTACGTGCTCAACGAGGACGCGCGCGGCAACGTGTACGTGCTCTTCCCGCTTCCCGGATTCGACCTCCAGAACCCGCTTCCGGGGCAAGGGCGCCATCGCCTGCCCGGCACCCGTGACGGAGCTCCCGAGAACTGGCAGGTCACGTCGATCGGAGAGCGCGAGGACCTGATCGTGATCGCCTCCAGGGAGCCTCTGCCGGGCGTGGAGCAGGAGCTCGCCTCGATCCCGGCCGCGAAGCCCGGTGAGAAGGTCCAGCCGCACGAGCTGAGCGCCGGGGCGCGGGCGAGGTTGCGAGGCATCGGCGGAACCGAGCAGGCCGAGGCCGAGCCGGTGGAGCAGCGCTCCTCACGGCTCGTGGAGACCCTCACGTCCCTCGCGAGCGACCCCGCGCGAGCCAAGGACATCTGGGTGTGGCAGACCAAGCTGGAGAACCCGGCCAACCCCTGACCGTTCGGCGCGGAGGTTCGAGCACGGCAACTCTACACGTGTGGTTCGGGATGGCGAAGTCGTTGAGAGCAATGATTCCCGTGACACGTTGTGGGGCGTGGGGCGGCGGATCCGGCTGGGGAGACGGATGGTTCGCGCCGAGCTGACGGACGTACGGCGGGGACACCGCCGCTCCCACGCAGTTTCGCCCTGCAGGTCACGTAACCCCTTGCAATTCCGAGGGGTATTCTGGTATCGTGGACAGATCATGAACCGTCGGCAGGCCGTGGCCCTGCGCCCACGGTCCGTACCAGACCCCTGATCCCGCGACCTCGATGTCCATAGCCGTGCCCGCCATCTCCGCCCGTCCGTCCACCGTGCTCCTCCACTGGGTGCTCCGGATCGCGGCCGCGATGTGCTTCATCGGCCACGGCGCCTTCGGGATCCTGCAGAAGCCGGCATGGGTGAACTACTTCATCTCCCTCGGGTTCAGCGAGGGCGTGGCGTACCGCCTCATGCCGATCGTCGGCACGGTCGACATCCTCATGGGCATCTTCGTGCTCCTGAGCCCGTGCCGGGCGGCTCTCCTCTGGATGACCGTCTGGGCTGCGTTCACGGCCCTCCTTCGGCCCTGGGCGGGGGAGCCGTTCTGGGAGACCCTGGAGCGCGCGGGGAACTACGGAATCCCACTGGCGTTCCTAGCCATGAGCGGGTGGGCCAGGACCTGGCGCGAGTGGTTCGAGCCCATCGTGCCCGCGCCGCGCGATTCGTTCTCTCCGACACGGCTCGATCGGACGGCGATGATCCTGCGACTCTCGGCCGGGCTGCTCCTGATCGGACACGGAGGTTTCGGCGCGTTCATGCAGAAGACGATGCTCGCACAGCACTATGCTTCGGTCGGCCTGGGCTCGTTTCCCGGAGGAGCTCTCGCCCTCGTGCCGCTCGTGGGGTGGTTCGAGCTTCTCCTGGGTGTGGCGGTGATCCTCTCTCCCCTGCCCATCCTGCTCGTCGTCATGTTCATCTGGAAGATCGCGACCGAGCTCCTCTATCCCGCTTCGGGCGCGCCGTGGTGGGAGTTCGTCGAGCGCGGAGGGAGCTACGCGGCTCCGCTCGGACTCCTGATCCTCCATGGGCATCGAGCGGGCGCTCCGGTCGCGGCGGAGCCTGCCGCGATGCCCGAGGCGGTCGTGAGGAAGGTGACCTCGTGAGGGTTCCCGTCACGGCGGCGTTCGCGCTCGCGTTCCTCTCGACGGTCGGGATCCTGCCCGCGCTCGCGTCTGCCGTTCCGGCTCCGCACGGATTCGAGCCCACGACTCTCAACTCCCTGGCCCGGTGCGCGGCTCCGGCGTTTTCGACGGGACCGCTGTCCGGCGGGGCGGCGAGCGAGGCCGCGGTCGAGCCTCCGGCGAAAGACGTTTCCGGCTCGGGGGCCGCTCCGGCGCCGCCCGACTCGGTGGGGAAGGGCAAGGAGTTCCCGCCGCTGACCCCCCGCGTGATCGATCAGCTGCGACGCGGCGGGTACGTGATCGTGTTCCGGCACTCCACCACCGACTGGGGTCAGCGCGACGCCGACGTCGTGAACTTCGAGGATCGCTCCGCGCAGCGGAATCTCAGCAAGCCCGGCGAGGAGCAGGCGGCCACGATCGGGAAGGCCTTCGCCACGCTCGGGATTCCCGTCGGCGCGGTGAAGGCGAGCCCCATGTGGCGGTGCCGCGACACTGCGCAGATCGCGTTCGGCCGGCACGAGACCACCGTGGATCTCTTCCAGCGCGGAGGACCGAGCCGGGGCGCCCGCGTCGCGATGCTCAGCACTCCTCCGGACTCCGCGAATCTGGTGCTCGTCACCCACCAGGACGTGCTCCTTCCGATCGTGACGGGGCTCCGACGCGATCAGCTGAAGGAAGGCGACGCGTTCGTGGTGAAGCCGCTCGGCGAGAAGAAGTTCGAGATCGAGGCCCAGGTCTCCCCCGAGGACTGGCTCAAGCTTGGAGTGACCGCGCAGAAGTCGCCCTCGAAGGCGCCGACGAAGGCAGTGGCGAAGTAGGTCGCGCGGAGCGCCCGCGCACGATACTCTGTCGGGATTCCCACCGGGCTCACCGGTCCAGAGTTTGGAGGTGCCGGGCTCATGACTTCACGCCCCTGCCATGCCGGATTTCAACCGCTCCTCGCGCTCCTCTCGATGGTTCTGGTGTCCGCCCTTGCGCTCGGCGGGTGCGGCGACGACGAGGACGACCCGTTCGAGCCGGAGCCGGCGACCTACCCGACCCTGAGCTCGCCACGGAACGTCCTCGAGGCCTACGAGATGGCCTATTCGCGGCGGGACACCGTCAAGATCGGTGATCTGTACGACTCCACGTACACGGGCCAGTCTCTGGACCTGAACGACCCGGGTAGCGGCACGCTCCAGTTCACCTATCAGGACGAGCTCGCGCACGTCCGGACTCTCGCCACGACTCCGGTTCTCAGCGCCTACCTGGACCTGGGCGCGCCGCAGTTCTGGGATCGAATGCCTTCCGATGATCCCAGTCACCCCGACTGGAGCGTCATCCAGTTGACGGGATCGAGCTGGATGGTCGAGATCACGCACAACGGTGAGACACACAGCGCGATCGGTGAGCCGGGCGCGGTCCAGGAGTTCGCGTTCTCTCCGACGCTGGACTCCTCGTCTCCTACGGACACACTGTGGCGCATCGTGAGGTGGAGGGAGACCGGTCTCGGCGGTCCCGTACCCTGATCATCCAGCAGGTCGACGCTCAGGCTCGTTGTTCCGGGGGGAGGAACCATGTCGACTCGCCATCGAGGCTCCGCATCCGAGCTGTTGCCGCTGGTCTGTGTGTACGTGGCGTGCCTGGCTCTCGCGCTGGGTGGTTGCAGTGACGACGATGGCAGCCCGCTCGTTCCCCAACCAAGCCCCAGCCCAAGTCCAAGTCCAAGTCCAAGTCCCAATCCCGCCTATCCTGTCCTTTCACATCCGGCATCCGTCCTCGAAGCGCTCGAAATGGCCTATTCGGGGCGTGACAGCATCATGTACAAGGCGATCTTCGACTCAGCGTACACAGGGCGCTCGTTCGATCTGTACGACAACTCCTCCACCGCTGACTTCACCTACTACGACGAAGTCAGGCACATCACGGCCTTGGCAAGAACTCCGGGCCTCACGGCTTACCTCGATTTGGGCAACGGCTCCACGTGGGATCGATTGTTGTCCGACGACCCGAGCCATCCCGAGTGGGCCATCATCCAGATCGTCGGTTCGCAGTACCAGGTCGAGATCACGGATGGACCCACCAGTGTCGGCGCGCTCGGGGAACCCGGGACGTTTCAGGAATTCGCGTTCTCTCCGACGCTCGATTCGACTTCTCCATCGGACACTCTCTGGCGAATCGTGAGATGGAGAGAGACCGGAAACAGCAGTCCGTTCCTTCACTGATCGCGTACCGCAGGTCACGACCCTTGCGCGTTACCGTATCCCTGTGGTGCGGTCACGATCTTGCGGTCCCGTGAGCTGGATCGCCCGCTACACCCGCTGGCTCCATACGCGCTGGCCCGCGGGCACGGTGGAGCCGCTTCCCGAAGCAGGCCCGGGTGGGGTCACGCGCCTTCCCGGCGTCACCGTGGTGGGCGATCTCACGGGCATCCCGCTCCTCAAGTTCGCCCTCGACACGGGCGCCCGGGCGGTCGCGAGCGTGGCCGGATCCGACGCGGCGCGCGCGGGCGGATTCGATCTCGTCATCATCGGCGGGGGAGTCGCCGGAATGGCGGCGGCGATCGAGGCCAGGAAGCGCGAGCTACGGTTCGTGGTCCTCGAAGCGTCGGAGCCCTTCTCCACGATCGCGAACTTTCCGAAGGCGAAGCCCATCTTCACGTATCCGCACGCGATGACGCCCGCGGGGTCGCTCCAGGTGCGCGCGACCGTCAAGGAGAGCCTCCTCGCGGAGCTTCGCTCCCAGGCCGATGCGGCCGGGATCCAGACCGTGCGCGCGCGCGCGGAGCGCATCGAGCGCACGGGCGACGGGCTTCGCGTCCACGTCGAAGGGGGCGAGTCCCTCCTCGCGAGCCGCGTGATCGTGGCGATCGGAAAGAGCGGGAGCTTCCGCAGGCTGGACGTTCCCGGAGAGGATCGCGACAAGGTCCTGAACCGGCTGCACGATCCGAACGACTACGCGGGGAAGGACGTGCTCGTCGTCGGCGGTGGCGACACGGCCGTGGAGGCGGCGGTCGCGCTCGTCGAAGCGGGCGCGAGGGTCACGCTGGCGCATCGCTCGGACACGCTCACGAGGCCGAAGCCGGAGAACCTCGGCAGGCTCGAGGCCCTGCGTCACGACCCTCATGCCTCCGTGCGCGTGGAGCATCCCACCTCGCCGCAGGTGACGACGGCCATGGATTCGTTCGCGTTCCGTGCCCACGCGCCCGGGAAGCTCGTCGTGAAGCCCGCCACGCGCGTCCTCGAGATCGGGGAGCGGGACATCACCCTCGAAGGTCCCCAAGGCGCCGAACGGATTCCCAACGACGTCGTCTTCCCGATGATCGGCCGCGAGGCGCCGCTCGAGTTCTTTCGCGCGTCCCGCATGCCGATCGCGGGGGAGATCCGGACCGGCGGCTGGATCGCGCTCGCGCTCTTCCTCCTCTTCTGCACGTGGCTCTACAACTGGAAGTCCGGCGGTTCCATGGCGGCCTTCTTCGCGTCGCGGCACTGGTTCCCGTTCAACCTGCCCGATCTCCTCGGAGCCGCGGGAGGCGCGATCGCCTCGCAGGCGCGCGACCCCGGCACGCTCCTCGGAACGCTCGCGATCAGCGCGGCGGGGCCGGCCTTCTGGTACACACTCGTCTACTCGGCGATCATCGTGATCTTCGGATGGGCGCGCATCCGCCGTCGCCGGACGCCGTACGTGACCGCCCAGACCTGGACCCTCATGGCGGTGCAGGTGATCCCGCTCTTCCTCCTGCCCGAGATCGTCCTGCCGCTCCTCGGCCACCACGGGCTGCTGCCGACGGGGCTCGCCGACGCGCTCTTCCCGGTCGCCGACTACGGGCACGGACGCGAGTACTGGCGCGCGTACGGGCTCATCCTCGCGTGGCCGCTCAACGTGTACAACGTGTTCACGCACGAGCCGCTCGGATGGTGGCTCGCGATCAGCGCGGTCCAGACGCTCGTCCTGATCCCGGTCGCGATCTACTTCTTCGGGAAGGGCGCCTACTGCGGCTGGATCTGCTCGTGCGGCGCCCTCGCCGAGACGCTCGGGGACACCGAGCGGCACAAGATGCCGCACGGGCCCTTCTGGAACCGGCTCAACATGGCGGGGCAGGCGATCCTCGCGATCGCCGTGCTCCTCCTCGGGCTCCGGGTTGCGGGCTGGGCGCTGCCGGACGGGAACGCCATCGACCGCGCCTTCGATCCGCTCCTCAAGGAGCGCTACAAGTGGATCGTGGACGTGTTCCTCGCGGGCGTGATCGGGTACGGTCTCTACTTCTGGTTCTCGGGGCGCGTGTGGTGCCGCTTCTTCTGTCCGCTCGCGGCCTGGATGCACGTCGTCGCCCGGTTCAGCCGGTTCGCCATCGTGCCGGACAAGAAGAAGTGCATCTCGTGCAACGTCTGCACCTCGGTGTGTCACCAGGGGATCGACGTGATGAGCTTCGCGAACAAGGGCGCTCCGATGCGGGATCCGCAGTGCGTGCGCTGCTCCGCCTGCGTGGAGCGCTGCCCGACCGGCGTGCTCCAGTTCGGCCAGGTGGATCGTTCCGGACGGACGATCTCGCTCGATCTCATCCCCGCGTCGCCGGTCCTGATGCGAGAGGGCGGCCCCAGGACCGACGCGGGATCCGGCGCGCCCGCGCCCGCTCGATGACCGGGACGTCCCGCGCGGGAACGGTCGCGAGCCTCCCCGTGGAGGAGACGGTCCGCTATCTCTCCCGCGTGCTCCCGCCGGCGCCCTCGAAGCTCCTCGAGGTCGGCGCCGGTGACGGCGCCGTGGCGCTCGCGCTCGCGGCCATGGGCTACGAGCTGACGGCGCTGGACGAGTCCCTGGACCTCTCCGCGCGTGCGGACATCGAGAGCGAAGCGGTGCACTGGATCGAGTCCGACTTCCTGGCGTTCGACGGGGAGGGCGCCTTCGACGCCGTCCTCTTCACCCGCTCGCTCCATCACATCGCGCCTCTCGATCGCGCGCTCGACCGCGCCCTCGAATCGCTCCGTCCCGGAGGCCTCCTCATCGCGGAGGAGTTCGGATACGACCGGGTGAACCTTCCGACCGCGCGCTGGCTCTACGACCTCGAGTCG
>DASTBC010000204.1 GCA_035712245.1 Candidatus Eisenbacteria bacterium | reverse complement strand
AAGGCGCTCGAGCGCGTGCTCGAATCCCAGCCGGTGGCGGTGATCCTCCTCCAGTCCTTCGCGGACGGGATGCACCCGATGAGCCTGGAGAACCTCATGAGCGTGCGGGACATCGCCGAGCGGAAGGACATCCGTCTCGTGCTCGACGGGTCGCGCGTCATCGAGAACGCCTGGTACGTCCAGCGCCACGAGACCGGCCAGGGCGAGCGCACGATCGCGGAGCTCGTGCGGAAGATCGCCGCGACCGCCCACATCCTCGCGGTGGACGGCGCACAGGATCCGAAGTCCACGACCGGCGGCATCCTGGCGACATCCCATCCCGCCGACCACGAGAAGTTGATCCACGAGGTGGTGGTGTACGAGGGCCTCCACACCTACGGAGGCATGTCGGGGCGGACGATGGAGGTCCTGGCGCGGGGCCTCCAGGAGATGTGCGACGAGCCCGAGGTGCAGTGGGTGATGCACGTGACGGAGCGGTTCACCGCGGCGCTCCGGGAGCGGGGCATTCCGCTCGAGCGGGGCTGCGACGGCGCGTACCTCGACGCCGATCGGTTCCTTCCGCGGGAGACGCCGCATGCGGCGCACGCGATCGCGTGCGCGCTCTACCAGACCTGCGGCGCGCGCGCGGTCCCGACGGGGCTCGCCGGGAGGCATCCGTATCTCCCGGTCCAGATCCCGCGGCTCGCGATGACGACCTGGCAGCTCGGCCAGATGGTCGAGGCGATCGCGAATCTCTACGCGCAGCGGGACCGGATTCCCACGCTCGAGGCGCTGGCGCCCGCGCTCTGGAATGACCAGCTTCGCTTCCGCCCGGCCTTCGCCGATCTCCGCCCCTATGAATTCGACTGCTATCCCTTCGTCATCCACACGGTCGAGCGCATCCCGAAGACATCGCGGGACCAGCGGGAACGCGCCGTGCGGGAGGCGGGCTACAACACGTTCCTCCTCCGGTCCGCGGACGTCTCGATCGACCTCCTGACCGATTCGGGCACCTCGGCGATGAGCATCGACCAATGGGCGGCGTACGACGCCGCGAGGGCCACCGCCGCGACCAGCGACGCCTATCTTCGCTTCGTGAAGGTGTTCCGCGAGGCGTACGGATACGACCACATCATCCCGACCCACCAGGGCCGGGCCGCGGAGCACATCCTGAGCCGGGTCATGATCCGGCCCGGACAGTTCGTTCCGGGAAACATGTACTTCACCACGACCAAGGTGCACCAGGAGCTGGCGGGGGGCGTGTTCGTGGACGTGATCGTGGACGAGGCCCACGATCCCGAGTCCGACTACCCCTGGAAGGGGAACATCGACCTGAGGAAGCTGCGGGACATCGTCGATCGGAACGGGGTCTGGAACGTCGCGTACATCTCCTTCGAGCACTGCGTCAACATGGCGGGAGGGCAGCCGGTCTCGATGGAGAACATGAAGGAGGTCTACCAGTACTGCAGCGGGAAGGGGATCCCGGTCTTCTTCGACGCGACGCGTGCGGTGGAGAACGCCTACTTCATCCAGAAGCGCGAGTCGGCCTACCAGCGCACGCACATCCGGGACATCGTGCGCGAGATGATGCTGTACGGCGACGGGTGCACGGTTTCGGGGAAGAAGGACTTCCTCGTGAACATCGGCGGCCTCCTCGCGTTCAAGGACAACGCCGAGTGGCGGACCAAGTCCGAGGAGATGCTCCGGATCTACGAGGGAGGCGTCGCGGACGGCGGGCTCGCGCCGGCCGACCTCGCGGCGATGGCGCGCGGGGCCGAGGAGATGCTGGACGACCGCTACATCCGCACGCGTGTGGAGCAGGCAGGATTTCTCGCCTCGCGGCTCCTCGAGGCCGGGGTGCCGATCGTGATGCCGCCGGGAAGCCACGCGATCTTCATCGACGCGAAGCGCTTCCTGCCGCACATCGACCAGGACGAGTTCCCCGCGCAGAGGCTGGCGGCCGAGATCTACCTCGAAACCGGCGTGCGGGTGATGGAGCGGGGCAACGTGTCGAAGGGGCGGGATCCGAACACCGGGCGGAACTACCGGCCGGCGCTCGAGCTGGTGCGGCTCACGATTCCGCGCCGGGTCTACACGAACGACCACATGCGCGCCGTCGCCGACGGGATCATCCGGCTCTACAAGAGGCGAGAGACGCTCCGGGGGCTCCGCTTCGCGTACGAGCCGCCGTTCCTACGGTTCTTCCAGGGGCGGTTCACGCCCGTGGAGCAGGTGCCGCAGCAGGCGAGGAAACGGATCGGGACGCTCACCCCGGGAGTTTCCCCTCCCGGAGCGCCGGCGCGGGCCTGAGCCCGGTCACCCGGAGGATCTCCTCCTCGTCCAGCGTCTCACGCTCGAGGAGCGCGCGCGCGAGCGCGTCCAGCGCCGCGCGGTGCTCGGCCAGGAGCCGCTTGGCCTCGTCATGGCTCTCGCCGATGATGCGCAGCACCTCGGAATCGATCGTGCTCCCGGTCTGCTCGCTGTAGGGCTTGGGGCCGCCCCAGCCGTCCACCGCGAGGTAGGGATTCTCGCGCGGCGCCAGGTTCACCATCCCGAGCTTGTCGCTCATGCCCCAGCGCGTGACCATGTCGCGCACGAGCCGTGTCGCCTGCTCGATGTCGTTCTGCGCCCCCGTGGTCTTCGTTCCGAAGACGATCTCCTCGGCCGCGCGCCCGCCCAGCATGCCGATCACGCGCGCGCGTAGGTAGTCCTCGGGATAGTTGTACCGGTCGCTCTCGGGACGCTGATAGGTCACCCCCAGCGCCATGCCGCGCGGGACGATCGAGACGCGGTGCACGGGATCGGCCCCCGGCACGAGGAGCCCGAGGACGGCGTGTCCCCCTTCGTGGTACGCGATCCGCTCCCGATCGGCGGCGCTCAGGAGGAGCGGCCGCTCCGGGCCGAGCACGATCTTCTCGAGCGCGTCGAGGAAGTCCTTCTGATGCACCTCGTTCTGCTCGCGCCGCGCCGCGAGGAGCGCGGCCTCGTTCACCAGATTGCGCAGATCGGCGCCCGCGAGCCCGGGCGTGGCCTGCGCGACCTCGCCCAGATTCACGTCCTTCGCGAGCGGGACGCGGCGCGTGTGGACCTCGAGGATCGCCTGGCGCCCGGCCCGGTCGGGGAGGTTCACGACGACGCGCCGGTCGAACCGGCCGGGGCGCAGGAGGGCGCGGTCCAGGACGTCGGGCTGATTCGTCGCGGCGAGGACGATGATCCCCTCGCGGCTCGAGAAGCCGTCCATCTCGGTCAGGATCTGGTTCAGCGTCTGCTCCTGCTCCGCCGCGCCGCCGATCGCGGTCATGCCTCGCGCGCGTCCGATCGAGTCGAGCTCGTCGATGAAGATGATCGCGGGCGCGTTCTCACGAGCCTGCCGGAAGAGATCCCGCACGCGCGCGGCGCCGACGCCCACGATCATCTCCACGAACTCGGATCCGCTCATGGAGAAGAAGGGCACGCCCGCCTCGCCCGCGACCGCCCGCGCGAGGAGGGTCTTCCCGGTGCCGGGCGCGCCCACGAGCAGCACGCCCTTCGGCGCGGCCCCGCCGAGCCGCGTGTACTTCGCGGGGTCCTTCAGGAAGTCGACGATCTCGACCAGCTCCTGCTCGGCCTCCTCGATCCCGGCCACGTCGTCGAACGTGACGCGCTGCTCCGTCTCCTTGTCGAACCGCCGCGCCGTGCTCCGGCCGATGCCCATGAGGCCGCCCATTCCGCCGCCCTGGCGGGCCGCGCGCCGGAAGATCCAGACGTAGAGGCCGATGATGAGGAGCGCGGGCGCGAACGAGAGGAGGAGGCTGATCCAGATGTTGTCCTGCTGGATCGGCTCGGCGCTGATCTCCACGCCGTGCGCGATGAGGAGCGTCTCGAGCCCCGCGTCGACGAACGCGGGGAGCGTCGTCGAGAAGTCCGTGACACGGCGCGGCGCCACTCCGGACGCGCTGTCCGGTTTCGCGGGGAAGGTGACTCCGGCACGGAAGCGGCCCGTGATGCTCTCGCCGCGGCTATAGATCCGCTGGACGTTCCCGCGCACCGCCTCTTCCTTGAACGTCGTGTAGGGGACCTTCACGACCTGTGGACCGGGGAAGAGGAACCGGATCAGGAGGAAGTTGAGCAGGATGATGAACAGGAAGAAGAGCCACGTGCGGCGTGGCGGCATCGGGGGCGGCGACACGGGAGCATTGGGTTCGCCGGGCCGCGGCGGTCCGGCCTTCTGCGGCGGGATCGGCGGACGTCTCACCCTGGCATCGTTGGGTGTTGGCATCGTACCTATGCTATCAAAAGTGGCAGGAGCCGGGCTGGCCGCAATCGCTGCTGCGAGGGGTACTGCCAGGGCGGGCGTAAGGTGTGATGTTCATCAAGACGGGATCCGTGGGGGAGGGAATCACCATCGCGATCCACTACGTGGTGAGCGACCGTGACCGAACGGCCGAGCTCCGGGATCTGCTGAAACGCTACGACTCGATGAGCACGTTCGAGCGCGAGAGGGCACTCCGGCTCGCCCTCACGCGTGCCGAGGCGCCGTACAGCTCGCTCGAGGCCCAGGTCGCGGCCGACAACCTACATCAACGATTTGCCATCGGCACGGATGAGATGTAGAGGAAGCGGTCCCAGCTGGGTTCCCGCCTTCCAATCGCAGTCAGGAGGGCCAGGCCGATTCCTGAGGAGCCCTCCAGAAGCCCGGCCATCGCGTGCCAGCCCGGGGTGGGCTCGTGCCTCCAGGCGGCATACCGGCCGGGGCCGATACCATCCACCCTCATGTCCAGGGTGACTCCGATCCAGTAGGCCGCCGCCTTCGCGAAGGCTTCCTCACCCGTGGCGTGGTAGAAGCGATTGAAGACGTGCGCCACCCCAGCCGTTCCGTGGCAGAGACCGCAGTCGACGTTCCGACTCACTTCATGCGTGAGCGTGCTGGCGCGTCGGACGATGGAGACAGCCTCCTCCATCCAGTCGGCGCGCTGCGTGAGCTGGCCGGCCAGGTGGAGGGCCGATGCGACTCCGAGATCTCCATAACACCACGCGAGTCTCACAGCGGGCGGTGTCGCCGGCTCTTCGTTCACCATGCTTGGAAACGCTGTGGGGTTGTCTCCAGACCATTTCTGGGCGAGACCCCATCGTACAGAGCCCTCGAGAAGCTCTTGGGAGGCACGAGGCCGGATCCCACGGACGAATGTGTGCGCGAGCAGCACCCACACTCCGGGCATTCCATGCGATAGCCCCATGTTGTAGTAGCCATTCGGTGATTGCTCTCGCTGCCACTCAGGAAGGAGCTGGGGTGCGGTGTGCCAGCGGATCCCTTCGGAAACCCGCTCCGCGCGCTGTTCGAAGAAGTCGACGGTGAGCTCCAGCGCCCGGATCGCGCGAGGGTGCGGCCAGCGTTCCAGGGCGTAGAGCCCCCACCCCGAGGGGCCGTTGATCAGGTCGTAGTCCGCCGGATCCCTGACGGACTTCAGGCTTTCGAGGAGCGCTTCTTCCAGCTCCTCGTGGGCGTCATCAGCGCCGGTCTCCGCCGGATCCTCCGGTGAGAGAAACGCCGTGGCCCAGCCCACTCCCGTGAATCCGCTGTAGAGATTGGGTATGGGATACTGCGAGTTGGCGAGACTATCGATTGCGGCGTTCCAATAGCGGTCGCGGAGCGCGTCGAAGCCGGACTCGGGCCAGCGCTGGGCGAGCTCGTGATAGAAAATCGCGAGTCCGGAGCTCCCTCCGGACAGACTGTGGAGGACGCGCTCGGGAGACCATGCTTCTTCGCGGAATCCCTCAGCGATCTCGAGGACCGACTTTTCGGCGTTGGCGGCCGCCTCGCCGGCGAGGATTGGCTTCCACGCTACGGTCGTGGCCATCTCAGGGTCGCGCATGAAGTGTGGCTCCAGAGGGCTGGGATCTCCTGACGGAGACCCCTGCGACGATAGGTTGGCCTGGGAACGGCGTCAAGCGTGGGCGCAATGCTTGACGTAGGTGGCCCGAGCGCTTCCGGGACACCCATTCGGGATGATTGCGTTACGAAGTTGCCGAACAGACGCTGCTCTCTTCCTGCTGCTCAGCAGTCCTCCGTGACACGGGCGAAATCCGTTTTGAGCACAGGTAGCGTGATGGCGGCACGGACCCACTGGACCTGTGTCCGACAGGGACTTATCATGGAGACGCGTTCCCATCCCGCACCCCCACACGGATCGGGTTTCAACAAGGGATGCCCCATGCCGCCTCATGATCCTCCGGAATCCCCGGTCCGGAAATACGAGATCTTTCGCGAGCAAGCGCTCCAAGCCTGGAGAGGCCAGGAAGCCGAGGCGCGCGTGCTGCTCGATCTATCGCCGAGATGGATGCTGTGGGCGCTCGCGGGCATCCTCATCGTTGCGGCAGTCGGTGTGCTGCTTGCCGCGACGACGTCGATTCCACGACGCGCGACCAGCACCGCCTCGGCTCGCCTTTCTTCCAATGGTGACAGCCTCTTCGTCGACGCGATCTTCGCTCTACACGATGACGCGAGCATTCGCGCCGGTCAGACCATGTCGTTCCGGCCGCAGGATTCAGGATCCAGCCCGTTCGATCTGGTGATCCTGAACGTCGTGCCCTATCCAACGGCCACGAATACGGACGCGCCCGGAGCATCAAACGTGAGTTCCGTCCGTCGCGTTCTCGTTCACGGAGCCGTTCCGGCGAACCGGATTCAAGGAGACCTGCGGTCGATCGCAGGCCCGGCGACCGGCGGGACCGTCCACGTTGCGATCGGAGAGGAAACGCTCCTGCACCTGTTCCGGCCCAGAACTCCGGTGGCAGCGAGGTCGTGATCGAACTCCGCGAGGAACCCAAGGAGGATGATGCCCCTCCTCCCGGCGTGAGCGCGAAGCGCCGGTCGATCCCTTACGTCCAGCAGATGCAGACGACCGACTGCGGGGCCGCTTGTCTCGCGATGGTCCTCCGTTCGTGGAAGCGCCATGAGTCCTTGACCGAGGTGCGCGATCGACTCGGCGGAGCCCGGGGAGGCGTTTCCGCACAGCAGATCCTCGAGGCCGCACAGAGCTACGGGATGAGGGGCCGCGTCGCGAGGATCGAGCTGGAGGAGCTCGAGTGCCTCGATTCCGGCGCGATCTTGCATTGGGGCATGGATCACTTCGTGGTGCTGCACCACGTCGCGCGCGGGTCCCTGTACGTGGTCGATCCCCGTCTGGGACGCCGGCGGGTTCCATGGAAGGAAGTCGGACGGAAGTTCACCGGCGTCGCGGTCCTGCTGGAGCCGACGGAGGCATTCGAGACGCGCCGTCGCTCCAACAGCCGGATTCTCGAATATCTCCGGACGATGCTCACGCATTCTGGGACGTTCGGGCGGGCCATCCTCCTGGCCGTCCTGTTGCAGGGAGCCGCTCTCACACTGCCTCTGATGACCGGCACGATCGTGGACCGAGTCGTGCCGGAGCACGACTTCGCCCTGCTCCGGAGCATCCTGTTCGGGATCGTCTTCGTCGGCGTCTTCTCGTTCCTAACCACCACGGTGCGATCCCTCCTTCTCATGTATCTCCGGACGCAGCTCGACCTGAAGCTCACGATGGACTTCGTGGATCATCTGATGCGGCTGCCATTCTCGTTCTTCCAGAACCGTCAGACCGGCGACTTGATGATGCGTCTCGGCAGCAACTCGCAGATCCGGTCGATCCTGACATCGACCCTGCTCTCGGGTCTCCTCGATAGCTTCATGGTGGTGACCTATCTGATCCTGCTCACCGTCGTGAACTGGCGATTCGCGATCGCGGTGCTCGTGCTGGGAGCGCTCCGGATCGCGATCTTCCTCGCGACGCGTCGTCGCTATCAGGAGCTGATGGCGGAGAGCCTGCGCGCGGGAGCGGACGCATCGAGCTACCAGGTCCAGATGCTCCACGGAATCGAGGTGCTGAAAGCATCTGGCGTGGAACGGCGAGCGCTCGACCTCTGGTCGAATCTCTACTACGAGGTGATGAACATCTCGATCCGGCAGGGGCGCCTCTCGGCGCTCGTCGACGCGTCGCTCGCCGCAGTCGGACTCGGATCGCCGCTCCTGCTGCTGGGGTATGGCACCTATCTGGTGCTCCAAGGAGATCTGACCCTCGGGACGATGCTCGCCGTGAACGCGCTCGCAGCCGGATTCCTTGGACCGCTCTCCAGCCTCGTCTCGAGCGGGCTCCAGCTCCTAACCATGGGGAGCTACATCGAGCGCGTCGAAGACGTCCTCGCGGAGAAGCCGGAGCAGGAGAAGGACGCGGGGCCGACCGCTCCGAAGCTCACCGGAGCCATCGAGCTCGACCACGTCTGGTTCCGCCATTCGGATGCGAGCCCGTGGGTGCTCCGTGACGTATCCATTCGGATCCCGGCGCACGGTCGCGTCGCCATCGTCGGTCCGAGCGGCTCCGGGAAGTCGACCCTGGCAAGGCTGCTGGTCCAGCTGTACCGCCCGACGACCGGATCGATCCGAGTGGACGGGTTCGACCCGGCCTCCTTCGATCTCAGCTCCATGCGCCGTCAGATCGCCTACGTTCCGCAGACGATGTTCCTCTTCTCGGGATCGGTGCGGCAGAACATCGCGCTGGCCCGGCCCGACGCCGACCTGGAGGAGGTGGAGGGCGCGGCACGCCAGGCGGAGATCCACGATGACATCGTCGGCATGGCCATGGGGTACGACACGAGACTCTCGGAGGGAGACGGCTCGATCGCGGGCGGGCAGCGACAGCGAATCGCGCTGGCCCGTGCGTTGATCATGAAGCCGAGCGTGCTCGTGATGGATGAAGCGACGAGCCACCTTGACGCCGCTACGGAGGCACGGATCATCGAGAACCTGCGACGTGTCCCATGCACCCAGATCGTCATGGCGCACCGGCTCAGCACGATTCGGGAAGCGGATCTGATCCTCGTGCTCCGGCGCGGCGAGGTGATCGAGCGCGGAACACACGAGGAGCTGATGCGGCTGGGAGGCGCGTACCACGAATTGTTCCAGCTCCAGATGGAAGGTGCGATATGAGCGAACGCAAGTTCACCCACTCGGGTTTCTTCGCGCTCCGGACCCCGCTCCTCCCTCTGGAGTTCCTGCAGACGTGGGGAAGCGGGACGCCGACTGAGGACGAGCTGCGCGGCAGGCTGCGCGGCTTCTTCGACGCCCCGGATCTTCGCGACGCTCTGTTCGTCGCGTCGCCCGCGGTCGAGGAGGCGCTCCGTCGGGATGGCGCCACGAAGGACATCGACAAGCGCGATCGTCTCGACGCGAGCCTGACGAAATACCTCATGCGGATGGCGGGGAGGTGCACCCCGTTCGGGCTCTTCGCCGGCGTCTCGGTCGGCACCTTCTCCGACCGGACCGAGCTCCGTTTGGCCCCGAGATCGCGATATCGCCGATACACCCGGATCGACATGGGATATCTCGCGATGCTCGTGGACGGTCTCATGAAGGACGCGCGGGTTCGCCACACCGTCCGGTACCGACGCAACTCGACGCTCTACGTCACCGCCGGACGTGCCCGTTACGTGGAGCACCGGCCGGGAAAGCGTGCCCGAAGCTACTTCCTTGTCTCCGCCGACCTCGACGAGAGCTTGAAGGAAGTGCTCGACCGCTCCGCCGAGGGCGTGACCTTCGAGGAGCTGGCGAGCGCCCTGGCGCGCGATGGGATCACCATTGAAGAAGCGCGTCTCTACGTCGACGAGCTGATCCAGGGCCAGGTCCTGGAACCGGACCTCGCCCCAGCCGTGACGGCTGGCGACCCGATGGAGGATCTGGAGACGCAGCTGGCCCGCACCTCCGACCTTCAGGACGTGCGCGACGTGCTCGCCTCGGTTCGTTCCCGCCTCACGGCGATGGACGCCGGCGGAGTCGGGGCGGAACCTGGTACCTATCGGGAAATCGCGGATGTCCTCAAACCCCTCCCGGCGGACGCCAACATCGACCGGCTGTTCCAGGTCGACATGGCAAAGCCTCCGGAGACGCTCACGCTCTCCGAGTCGATTCTCGATGAGATCGCCCGGGTCGCGTCCGCGCTGGAACGCCTCTTTGGAGGAGCGCCCAACGATCCGTTCGAGTCCTTCAAGAAGGCGTTCACGGAACGCTATTCCGATCGTGAGATCCCCCTCCTCGAGGCTCTCGACGAGGAATGTGGCGTCGGCTTCGGAAGCGGACGGTCCATCCAGTCGGAGACCGCACCCCTTCTTGCCGGACTCTTCTTCCCCTCGGTTGCGGGCGAGCAGCGTGTGGCATGGGGCGGTCTCCAGAACTACCTCTTACGTCGTTTGACCGAGCCCCGGGATCCAGCGGAGCCGATCCGGCTGAAGGAGGAGGACCTCGCGCGATTCCAGCCGCGCTCGCAGCCCCTTCCCAACGCCTACTCGGTCATGCTGAGCCTGCTTCCGTCGGGCGAGGACGGTGCTCCGCGGTTCCTGTGGCAGGGCCTCGGAGGTCCTTCCGGCGCGTGCCTTCTCGGCCGGTTCTGTCACACCGACGAGGATCTCCTCCGCGGTGTTCGGGAACACCTGCGCCAGGAGGAAGCGCTCGATCCGGAGCGTCTCTACTGCGAGATCGTCCATTTGCCCGAAGGGCGGACCGGCAATGTGATCGCCCGGCCGCCACTGCGCGACCACGAAATCGTCTTCCTCGCACGTCCCGGCGCAAAGGAGGAGCATCAGATCCCGCTTTCGGACCTCCTTCTGTCGCTGCGCGATGGACGGATCGTGCTGCGGTCGCGTCTTCTGGGACGCGAGATCGCTCCGCGACTCACGAACGCGCACAACTACTCCATGGGAATCGGCGTCTACCGATTCCTCGCCATGCTCCAGAGGCAGGGCGGGCAAGCCGGCCTCGGATGGCACTGGGGACCGTTCGAGTCCCTCCCCGCGCTCCCGCGCGTGGAGTACGGGAACGTGATTCTCAGTCCGGCTCGTTGGAACGTTTCCGCCACCGACGTGCGCGTCGGTAAGAAGGACTCCATCCCGGACCAGGCGCGAAAATTCCAGGAGTGGGCCGGAGAGCGACGGCTCCCGAGATGGCTGGGACTCCGGGAAGGAGACAACGTCCTGCCCGTGGATCGGGAGAATACCTTCAGCGTCCGCGCCATGATGGACGCGGTCGATCGCAGGCCCTCGTTCGAGCTCGTCGAGCTGCCATGGATGGGAGAGAGGGGGATGGTCGAGGGGCCGGAAGGGACCTTTGCGAACGAGATCGTCATCCCCCTCGTGCGCACCGTGGTCGCCAAGCCGGACTCGCCCCAGGGAGCAGTCTCGAGCGGGCGAGCCCGGCGGAGCGAATCGGCGGCTTCGCTCTTCATTCCCGGCTCCGAGTGGCTCTTCTCGCGATGGAACACGGCTCCCGGCTACGGGGACGCGGTGCTGGTGGAGGCCCTTGCACCGGTGGTTCGCCTGCTTCGAAGCGAGGGTGTCGCCGACAGCTGGTTCTTCATCCGCTACGCGGATCCCGATTTCCACATCCGTCTTCGTCTGCGCGGAAATCCGGCAGCGCTGGCGGCGGGTGCGCTGCCGCGCCTCCGTGAAATCGGAGAGGACCTGCTGGGGCGCGGGCTGATCACCAAGGTCACGTACGACACGTATGACCGCGAGGTGAACCGGTACGGAGGTTTCCATGGAATCGAGCTGTGCGAGGCGATGTTCCGTGCGGACAGCGACGCCGCGCTCGATCTCATCGCATCGACACTCGGGGATGAGGGAGCGATCGCGCGATGGCGCCTGGCCCTGTGCGGAATGAATTACCTGATGTGCGACGCAGGACTCGATCTCGAACAGCGCTACTTCTTCGCGCAGCGGCGGGCCGAAAACTACATGCGCGAGTTCCGCTTGCAAGGCGACGCCCGCCATCCCATCCAGGACAAGCTCCGAGTCGAGCGGAGAGCGCTCCTGCCGCTCCTGAACGGTGCGGGGGAGGGTGTTTCCGATCTCGGTCCCGGATTCGAGATCCTCGGACGGCGTTCCCGGGAGCTCCAGCCGCTGCTCGCGGAGCTCAAACGCAGGGATGACGCGGGCGAGCTCACGGCCTCATTCGAGGACATTCTTGCGAGTCTGATCCACATGCACGCGAATCGAGTGCTCGCGACATCGGCTCGAGCGCAGGAAGCTGTTCTCTACCGTTTCCTCGAGGAGCTCTACGACTCGATGCTCGCACGGGAGGGGAAGAAGAAGCGAGACCGAGCGGCGGCGAAGTCCGAAGCCGGCAAGGAGGCTGTGGTGGAACATGGCTAGCATTTCCGGATGATTCCGGCGCCCGGCCATGTAGCCCTGCACGTTCCTGCAGGCGTGCGGACCTGGAACGCTAGCTGCTACAGCCTTCGCGCGGCGTCCTCCACCGGCTCCTACCAGGAATGCGCAGAACGCCGCATGGGGTGCCTTCAGCAAAGGCACCCCATGGAGGGCATTCTGTTACCTGTGTTCAGCTAACGGCTAGCGTAGCGTCAGCCGCAGTAGCAGGTGTCGACCGGACAGGAACCACAGCGTGTGTAGCAGGTAACGGTATTGCAATGCGTATCATAGCAAGTGTTGAAGCAGTTACTAAACGCTTTTGTCCGACAAGCATCGTCACAAGTACAGGTTTCCGTGCATTCCAAGCTGCAAAGGATGTTCTCCGTGTTCTTCGTATCGAGCTCCCAGGCGCCTCCTCTGGCTGCGGAAGCATCTTGAGGAGTCAAGTCGCGAAGCGTGTTCTTGCGCAACCTCAGCTTACGATGACGTGGTTCCATTGGAAGGTCCTCCGGTTGCACCGGCCACTGTCACCCACGGATCGATGATCGACGAAAGTGGACCTACCGGAGGGGCTCGAGGCTTGAGACCTGTGTTCATTGGTAACGAGGAGATGGTCATGCAATTCACAGTAGAGGATGAGGGTGCCTCGGTCAAGGCGACCGAGACTCCGTGTGACTGCTACGTAGAAATGTCCTCCCCTAACTGCTCTGTGAAATGTCCCCCCATGGGGACACTCACGATGAGCGACAAGGAGGCCCAGCGGCCGGGCCTGATGCGGGCCGCGTCGAGGGAAGATCACGAACCGGGAGGGTGCAGCAACACTGGGCCTTAACGTCCGTCAGTTCCGGAGATTGCGTCGTCGGTAAGGGGACTGATTCACTCTGGACCGACAGGCGCCGCATTCCCACGAGGCGAAGAAGCGTCTACAAGGACGGCGCGAGGAAGATCGTGCCCGCGGCCTATCTCTCGAACCGGCCGCGCGGAAGTTGGAAGCAATCGGTGGAACGCGGATTGCTGCTCGCTCCGAA
>DASTBC010000203.1 GCA_035712245.1 Candidatus Eisenbacteria bacterium | reverse complement strand
GTCACGCCCGGATTTCTCGCTCGGGGCTGGCGGCATGCCGTGCTCTTCATCGCGATCGGATCGGCGATCATCACCCCCGGGGACGGACCTTCGATGCTGGTCCTCGCGCTGCCCCTGATCCTCCTCTATTTTCTGAGCGTGGGAGTGTCCTGGCTCCTGTGGCGGGCGCGAGGAAGGAGCGCTGCAGTGACGCGATGGTCCTGAATCGACGGATGCAAGCCCGCGACTTGCTGTGCAGCAAGTTGACCCGGGATCAACATCACTTGCCCCGGGGCAAGTTCGGGGGCGAGCCACGGTGAACGACACCGAAACCCGGATGAAGAAGGCGTTCTGGCAGGCGGACCTCGCCATCATCCGCTGGATGGCCCGGGTCGGCCCCACGCTCCTTCGGCTCAGCCTGGGGATCATCTTCCTCTGGTTCGGGTTCCTGAAGTTCTTCCCGGGGCTGAGCCCGGCGCAGGATCTGGCGGCACGCACCATCCGCGACCTGAGCGGCGGGCTGATCGGGCCCGAGGTGTCGATCCCCCTTCTCGCCACCTGGGAGAGCCTCATCGGAATCGGACTTCTCGCGGGAAAGGGGCTCCGGGCAACCCTGTTCCTCCTCTACGCTCAGATGGCCGGAACCCTGACCCCGCTCGTCCTGTATCCCTCTGAAGTCTTCACGCGCATCCCGTTCGCGCCAACCCTGGAGGGCCAGTACATCATCAAA
The DNA here is from genome assembly GCA_035712245.1 of Candidatus Eisenbacteria bacterium. Lineage (GTDB taxonomy): Bacteria > Eisenbacteria > RBG-16-71-46 > SZUA-252 > SZUA-252 > WS-9. The sequence continues at coordinate 2,711 of DASTBC010000203.1, read as the reverse complement.
AATCTGGTCCTGATCAGCGCGGGGATCGTGGTGGGAGCCACGGTGCGGGGCGGGGAGATGGTCCCCGAGCCCGGTGGGACCGCGAGGAAGAGCCGGAAGCCAGGAGAGAAGCCATGAAGCCTGATATCCCTGAGCTGGATCGCCGCCGGTTCCTGAAGGGGCTCGGTCTCATGGCGGCCGCGGCGACCGCGGGCGGGCTCGCGCGCGTTCCTCACGCTCTGGCCGAGAAGCTGATCCTGACGCCTCGTCAGACCGAGGGTCCGTTCTATCCCGACCCGCTCCCGCTCGACAAGGACAACGATCTCATCCGCGTGGGGAAGGACGGGAAGGCCGCGGAGGGCACGATCACGCACCTCACGGGCCGCATCCTCGACCGGAACGGCAACCCCATCAAGAACGCGCTGGTCGAGATCTGGCAGGTCGACGCGAATGGGGTCTACCTCCACGAGGGGAGTGCCGGCGGCGACGATCGTGATCCCCACTTCCAGGGCTTCGGCCGGTTCGAGACCGCCTCCTCCGGCGACTACCGCTTCCGCACCATCAAGCCGGTCTCCTATCCCGGCCGCACGCCGCACATCCATGTCGGGGTCACGCTGAAAGGACACGACCGCTGGACCACGCAGTGCTATATCAAGGGCGAGCCGCGGAACGAGCGGGACGGTGTCCTCCACGGGATCCCTGATCCGAAGCAGCGCGAGTCCGTGATCGTCGACTTCGCCCCGGCGAAGGGCTCGCCGGGGGAGCTGGCGGCCCGCTTCGACATCGTCATGGGGTTCACGCCGAAGATGTGACCACCGCGGGCGCACGCGCGCTCGCGCGAGAACCGCATTCGAACGGAGGGGGTCGGATGCTGCTCGTGATCGATGTCGGAAACACCGAGGTCACGCTGGGGCTCTTCGAGGGCGAGGACCTCAGGCGGTCCTTCCGCGTGAGCAGCGAGACGCGCCGCACGACCGACGAGGTGGAGCTACTGCTCCGGCAAGCCCTCCCCGAGCTCGAGCACGCCAAGGCGGGGCCGCGCCGAAACGCTACGGGTGCGGGCGCCCGGGCGGGGACTCGCGCCAGCGGCGGCGAACCGGCACACGGAGCGGTGATCGGATCCGTCGTCCCCGCGCAAACGTCCCTCTACGTGGATGCGACGCGCCGCCTCGTGGGCACCGATCCCCTCCTGGTTGGTGCCTCGACCACCGCGCGCGTGAAGATCGAGTACCGCGATCCGCACTCCGTGGGCGCCGATCGCATCGCGAACGCCGTCGCCGCCTTCGATCGGTACGGCGCGCCCGCGATCGTCGTGGACTTCGGGACCGCGACCACCTTCGACGTGCTCCTGAAGGGGCGCCGCTACGCCGGCGGGGTCATCGCCCCCGGCATCCTCACGGGGGCGGAGCACCTGGTCCGCCGCGCCGCACGCCTGGGCGCGTTCGAGCTGAAACCTCCCGCGCGCGTGGTGGGACGAAGCACCGAGGAGAGCCTCCAGTCGGGTGTCTTCTACGGCGCCGTAGGGGAGGTGGACTCGATCGTGCGGCGGATCTCGGAGGAGGAGAAGATCCGGCCCAAGGTGATCGCGACGGGAGGACTCGCCGCGGCGATCGCGGAGCACTCGAGCACCATCCAGGAGGTCGATCCGGACCTGACGCTCCACGGTCTGCGCCTCATCTTCGAGTGGCACGGCCGCCGGAGGCGAAGCGCTACTTGAGCAGGACGAGCCTTCTCGTCTGCCGGACCTCTCCCGAGCCGAACACGGCGTAATAGACCCCGGACGCCACGAGCGGTCCCTCGTCATCCTCGCCGCTCCACCGAACGCGATGGATTTCCGCGGGCGCGTAGCCGTCGTGGCGCGTCCTCACGAGGCGGCCGTGCGCGTCGAACAGGCGAAGCGAGATCACTCCGTAACCGAGTTGCCTCAGTAGGATCGCCCCTTCGGAAATGACGCGGCTCGTGTGCGGCAAGACGCTTGGAAACGCGAAGGGACCGCCCTCTCGGGCGACCCCATTCAAATCCTCGGCCCGCGACTCGACGAGCTACTTCACCCTCCGGCTTGCCGTCATCACCCCAATCAGGCCACCTAGCAGTAGCAGCGAAGTTGCCGGTTCCGGAGCGGCACCCTGGTCCGTGGACCAGGACGCGACGGAGCCGATGCGGAGAATCCCCTCCTGTCTATAAGCAAACTCGCTCGTACCATCCACGTACGCTCTCACGAGGAAGTCGGAGTTGCCGCTAAGACCTGGGGCGCTTCCCCCGTGATACCGGAAGCCGATCAGATCCCCGGATGCATTGAACTGCAGGACGTCGACCCGCGAGTTAGAAGGAGTCCACGTGACACCGGCCCAAGTGAACGAGGCCGAGTCGATCGGGACGAAGCCGAAGACGTCGCCCCCGCCTGGGGGTATGAGCGAGTCGTCGAAGCTGAAGCTGCCGGAACCGATGGGAGGACTGCTGAGGTCGGTACTCGCAGGCCTCACCGTGAAATTGACGGTGATCAGGACAGCTTGCGCGGGTACCGCTCCAAACACGAAGGAAAGGGCTAAAGCGGCGAGAACGACCGGCACAATGCGTGGCATACTTCCCCCCCAAGAAGTCTGGCCTATTGGATTGCAGCAATTACAACTGACAGTATCACAAGCGCTTGCACGTGTCAAGTTCCTTTGTCGTAGACGCTGGATGGGTGTGGCGGCACAAGGATGATGTCGGAGATCCCCATTGCGAGCCCG
>DASTBC010000202.1 GCA_035712245.1 Candidatus Eisenbacteria bacterium | reverse complement strand
GAGCTGATGGCGCGTCACCGGATCGCTGCCGTTCACCGCGATGGCCGCTCGGTACGCGGCCTCGGCGTCGCGAAGCGCTCCGATCCCGCGCCCGCCACGGGCGGCAACCTCGGCGGCTTCCGCCCGCTCGACCAGGATGCGGTCGTCCCAGGGCCGGAGCCGGGAGGCCGCGGCGTAACGCTCCATCGCCTGCTCCGTCCGGCCGGACAGGAGATCCGTCCGGGCATCTCTCGCCTGCGCCGCTCCCGCGAAGGACGCGACGCTCACGCCCGCGGCCAGAGCCGCGACGACCAGGCCGGCCAGTCCGGCAGCCCGGCGCGGCCGCGTGACGCGAGGCGCCGGAGCCGCCGCGACCAGGAGTCCGAGGTTCGCGGCGAAGACGGTGCCGTGCGGGACGAGGGAGAGATTGTCCTCCATCGCGCCGTGCACGAGAAGCGCCGCGGTCGAGGCGAGGAGGCCGGCACCCAGGAGACGAAGCTCCGCCGAGCCGGACCCGATGGCCGCGAGCCCGGCCGCCGTTCCGATGCCGACGAAGAGGAGGAGCCCGGCGAGACCCAGTGCGCCACGCTCCGTGAGCGTCTCCAGGTAGAAATTGTGCGCCTGATCGGCGGTGCGCCCGCCCTCCGCCTCGAGCCGCTTCAACGTGTCGTCCTTGGAGCGATCGTAGGCTTCACGAAACGTTCCGATTCCCCAGCCCAGGGCCGGCCGCTGGGAGGCAGCCGCAAGCGCTCCCCCCCAGATCGCCCGTCGCATGGCGCCGCTCCCCTCCCGCTCGGGATCGATCGGCATGTTCCACGCGGGCGTTTCGGCCGGCGCTGGACGGAGACGCGCCCAGATCCGGGGCGCGTAGAGAAGTCCGGGAATCAGGACCGCCGCGAGAGCCGCCGCCGCGAGGACGGGACGGGGCGCGATCTCGGGCCAGCGGATCAGGAAGACCGCGAGCGTCACGAGACCGGCCACGAAGCCGATCCAGGCGCCGCGCGAGAACGTCGCGACGAGACAGAGCGAGAGAACGAGCACCGCGAGCAGAAGCCCCGCGCGGAGCATCCGGTCCTGGACGGTGAAGCAGAGCGCCACCGCCACGGGAATGATCGCGATCAGGTATCCGCCCAGCCGGTTGGGCTGGCCGAAGAGGCCGAGAGCCCGGCCCGGATACGAGTTGTCCCCGGGGAGGAGCTCCGGACGAAGGTGCTGCGCCAGGCCGAGCGCCGCAACGGGCAGCGCGGCGAGCACGTTCCAGAGCGCGACGATGCGGATCGTCCGCACGCCGCGCACGATCAGCGCCGCCACGAGGAAGAGCCCTGCGATCGCGATTAGGTTGAGCATGGCCTCCAGACTCTTGCCTCGATGCACCGAGGTGACCGCCGACAGGAACGAGACCGCGACGATCCCCGCGCACCCCAGGAGCGCGCGATTCGCCCACGCGCCGCCGTTCGCCGCGCCGCGCATCCATCCGAATGAGACCAAGGCGAGCGCACCAAGTCCCAGCGCTCGAAAGACGAGCTCGGTACCTGGCGTTTCGCCGATGAACCACGCCGTGAAACTCAATGCCGCGACCAGGGTACTAGACGCTAGTAGGGACAATTCTCTCCCGCCGACGCGATCCTGAGGCTCCCGTCCGGAAGACCTCAACCTGCCTCCTGTTCGGAAGATCCCTTACGTAAGTGACATCTGAGCGCGGATTTAGTGCAAAAACCAGTATAGCAACCCTCTCCGCCGTAGTCAACTAAAAAAGCTTTACAGTGTTAGCCCGCGTACAGTCGGGCGTTTCAGTGTCGCCTCTTTTTTCGCCCCCCGCCTTCTCCGGATCCCGTCAGCGCCTTCAGGCGGGCAGGCGTAACGTGGTCCCGGACCGCAAAGTACGTCCCCAGGACGAGGAGCGGACCGATCTGGGTCAGGTGGTAGAGGATCCCGAACGCCAGGGCCTCGGGGCCCTGGACCCCCACCACGGCCAGCCCCATGACACACGCCCACTCCATGATCCCGATGAATCCCGGAGACGAGGGGAGCGAGATGCCCACGCAGACGACGAACGTGAGGACGAACATCGACCAGACCGGAAGCCGCATGCCCAGGCTCTCCCCGGCGAGGAGGAACACGGCCCCGCTCGCGAGCCAGAGCGCGACGGACCAGGCAAACGCCTCCGCGAGGAGCCGCGGCCGCGCGAGCACCTCGAGCCCCGCGCCGAACGACGACGCGGCCGAAGCGAACTTGTCCCGGATCGGGCGCGGCACCCAGGACCGGACTCGAACCGCCCACCCGGTACGCTTTCCCCGGGCCGCCTGCATCGCCCAGAGCGCCGCCGCGATCACCACCGTGACCGCCAGCGTGACGATTCCGCTCCACCGGAACCAGGCAGGGACGGGAGCAAACAGAAGCGACAGCGCCCAGAAAATGCCCAGAAAGGCGAGGTCGAGGATTCGCTCCACGGCCACCGAGCCCAGCACGGTCGCCGTCGAGATCCGCTCCCGCCGCGCGAGCAGGTACGCGCGCACGAGCTCCCCGAGCCTCGCGGGGAGCGTGTTGACGGCGAGGAATCCCATCATGTTCGAGCGGAACAGGGACGACGCCGACGGACGCGCGTGGAGCTTCAGAAGCGCTCCCCAGCGGAGCGATCGAAGGTAGTAGACGAAGACGGTGGCCGCGAAGCTGGCGAGGAGCCAGCCGGGCGAGGCCCGCCCGAGAGCCTGGAGCGCCGCCTTGACGTCGATCGAGCGAGCGAGGAAGTAGATCGCCGCCGCGCTCAGCACGATGCCGAGCAGCGCGACGAGGATGCGGAAACGGCTCAAGGAGCCGGTCGAGGGGCTCGGGCGAGGTAGAGCGCCGCGAGGAGCGGCACCCAGAGCTCGTGCGGGCCCACGAAGGAGTACCCCTTCCCCCCGGCGAGCAGCGGGCGCTCGAGCACGTTCTTCTCGGGACGGTAGTGGCGGATCTGGTCGAAGTTCGCGGCCGTGAACCGCGCGCACTCGTGGCCCAGGTTCCGGGCGGTCGAGAGCGCTTTCAGGAACACCTCGGGGAGCACCACGGCGGAGCCGAAGTTGAGGACGACGCCCCCCTCGAGATCGCGAATCGCCGCCGTGAAGATCCGGAAGTCCCGGTGCGTCGCGGCGCCGGTCGCCGCGCCGTCGAAGGACGGGTGCTGATGGACGGTGTCGGTTCCGATCGCGACGTGCACCGTGAGCGGGATGCCGAGCGTCGCGGCCCGCGCGAGGAGGCTCACGTCCGCGTGCGGCGCCTCGGCGTCGTTCGTGAACTCGCCCAGCGCCTCCCCCATCCCCATTCCCTTCCGGTTTCCCTCGGCGACGGCCTGGTTGAAGAGCGCGGGCGTCTCCTCGACGAGGCCGAACTGCCCCGCGCCGAGCGTCTCCTCGACCGGCTCCGACGTATGTCCCCAGAACGCCAGCTCGAAGTCGTGGATCGCGGCGGCCCCGTTCATCGCGATGGCCGAGAACGCGCCCGCCTCGAGGAGCGAGAGGAGCGGGCGCTGGACTCCGGTCTTCACCACATGGCCGCCCAGCATGGCCACGACGGGCCGTCCCTCGGCGCGCGCGAGCACCCACGACTGGAGGAGCCCGCGCAAGGAGGCGCCGGTCAGGAGATCGGGGAGGAACTGCTCGAGTTGCCCGATCGGCGCCGAGGGATCGGGCGCGGGGGCGAGATGCTCCACCCGCACCTTGGTCGGCCGGCGGCTCACCGAGATCGTGCGGACCGCCTTGAGATCGATCTCGGGATGGCGGCCCATGCGCGAGGTCAGGGCTTCCCCTGGAACGCGAGGCGCATCTCGGTCAGGCTGACCGAGATCGAGCCGATCGGGATCTTGCTCTTGACGAGCACCGGAATCCGCCGCGCGTCGTCGGTCAGCCACACGTGGATGCTCCCCTTCGACTTGAACACGCCCTCGGACTTGAGAATGGGCTCGACGACCACGCAGTCGAACTTGCCCGCGGGGACTTCGACGCGCTCGCGCTTGTGGACCTTCACCAGCATCTCGTAGCTCTTCTTGTTGTCATGGGTCGGAATCGTGATCGAAGAGCCGGTGGTGAGCGGCACCGTGCGCACATAGTAGAACGCGGAGAGCACGTCGTGCACCCCCGCCGCCACGTCGAAGGTCTCACCGTCACTGTACCGGGCCTTCCGCGCCTCCTGGTCGAACCGGACGTCGATGTCCTTCTCGTATCCCCCCTCGCGCAGCCGCTTGATGAACCGGCGCGAGGTGAGGTTCTCGGCGTCGATGAAGGTCTCGGCTCGATCCCGCACCTTGTAGAACTTGGAGACGAAGGAGTTCGACTCGGCCTTCATCACGACGCGGTACGCGCGCCGCCCGTCCACCCGCGTGAGATTCTGGACCTGCATCAGGGAGTGGCCTCCGTTCAGACCGTTCCAGTCGATCGAGAACTGGAAGTATTCCCCGATCTTCCACGGCACCGTGGCGAGCCCCGCCGCGGCGGCCCCGCCCTCGTCCGCGCGGGCCCGCGACTCGGC
>DASTBC010000201.1 GCA_035712245.1 Candidatus Eisenbacteria bacterium | reverse complement strand
CGACCTCGAGTCCACGCCTCGAGCCCCTTCACATCCACCTGTGGGAAGGGCTGAACGTGTCAGGATTCCAGGGTCGACGAGACGGGCTATCCGGCGGATTCGACGAGTCCCATCGCCGTCCGATAGAGGGGCGTTCCGCCGGCCCAGAAAGACAGATCGAGCATGATGAGCCCGTCGTGCGGCATGCCGGCTTCGGTGGCGGCCGGAGCCGAAGTGAGTGCGTAGGAGCCCGTGAACCCGTAGACGGCGCTCCCGTCCTGAGCATCGGTGACTGAGGCGAGTGAGGCTGTCGCTTGATACTCGTACCTTCCCGCTGGTGTGTCCAGGAACAACCAGAACTTCGCATTCCCGCCCTTGCCCTCGCCCGACCCCCATCCCCAATATTCGATGTAGACGCGAGTGGACGCACCCTCCGGCCCGTCAAGCGATCCGGTGACGGTCTGTGAGAATCGGACAGTCTTGGCTGGCTTGCCCTGAACCTTCGAGCTCGCAAGCCTCAGGGAGGATGTTTCACCGAGAAGATCGGACGCGAAGCTCATCGTCCACGCGGGTGCTATCGGAGGCGGCGTCACCGTGGGTTCGGGAGAGGGGCTGACCTCCGGCGATGGCGACGGCTCGACGCTCGGGCTGGGCTCGATGCCTGGGCTGGGCTCGGCGACCGGGCTCGGCTCCGGATCCTGGACGATCGGCGGCTCTGCTCGGATCTCACCGGCGTCACCGGTTCTCCCCGCATCGAAGGCCGGTTGGGCGACATGCGAATGCGCCACGCGGACCTTCGGGGTATCAGGGGTATCTACCGCCACTTCGGCAACGGCTTGCGCCGGTGCCTCGTTCCGGTTGTTATCCTTCACGATCTTGGCCGCACCAACGGTGACCCCGCCGGCCAAGAGCAACGACATCCCCGCCGCGACCACGCGCTCGCCCACCCCGCTCGACACGACCGGCGCCGCCGTCGTTCCCACCGTCGAGCTGACCGCCTCCGGTACCGCGACCTGCGCCGCCTGTGCCGAGTGGCCGAGTCGGTCGCCGACCCTGCGCAAGCCATCCGCGATCCGAAGGAGCCAAACGAGCGGGAGGAGACCGATCCCCATGAAGCCACCCCGTTCGGCCACCTTCTCGAGCCACCGCTTGCGGAAACTGACCGTCGCGCGATGGATCAGCGCCTTGGCCTGCCCTGTGGAGATCTCCATCTCCTGCGCGATCTCGCGGTGGGACCGTCCATCCATCTCGCGGAGCATCAGCGCGCGACGGTGCGTCTCCGGAAGGTCGGAGAGGACGGCCAGCACGGTGTCGTGCTGGACCAACCGCTCCACGATCTGCTCCGCCTCGTCGTCCGGATCGGGAAGCTCCTCCGCGGCGGGCGCCCAGGCATCGTTCTTGGGGCGTCTCGCTCGACCGCGAAGGATGTCGAGGGAGACGTTCTTGGCGATCCGGGCGACCCAAGGCTGGAGCGCGTACCGGCCGTTGAACCGATACAGGCCCTGATAGACGCGGATCATCGTCTCTTGGAAGGCCTCGTCGACGTCCTGGGGATTCGGGAGGAACCGCCGGCACACCCGCTCCGCGAGTGGTCCGTAACGGTGATGGATCTCGACGAACGCCTGAGGGTTGCCCGCCTGGAAGTCCAGGCCCAAGAGACGGTCGTCCAGGACGGCGTAGCCGCCCAGGGTGTTGCGCTGTTCGGGAACCCGGATGACCATCGTGATCCTAACGACTCAAACGTCGATAGCGGCCCAAGGTTACCCATGCCGCCCGGCATCCCTCGGCACACGAACTGTAGCACTTGACATAACCGCCTCAGAAGCCGAACGGACTACGGGATCAGGGCGTGGGATCGAGGATGATCGGCGGCTGGGGCTGCTGCTCGAAGTCGAACTCCAGGGCGAGGTCACCGAGGATCGCCACCTGCTCCCTCACGGTCGGGCGGGGGTCCGGCCTTCCGTCCGTCGCCGGGTCCAGGCGTTGCCCGCCGAGGAACCGATCCTCGATCAGCTTGAGGTACGCATCGAACGAGAGCGTCTGATGATCGATCGCTCCGGCGCGAGCGTAGGGACTGATGAGGAGTCCGGGCACCCGGAGGCCGTACCCGTTCTGGTCCACGAGCGGAGGCCTGACGTGATCGTAGAAACCGCCCCAGTCATCCCAGGTGAGGAAGATCGCCGATGAGGCCCACAGCGGCCCCTTCATGACCGCGTTCACGATCCGCGTGACGTGTGCCATGCCGGCACGGATCCCGCGCGTGGATCCGGGATGCTCGCTGTTGTCCCTTCCGGGAACCACCCACGAGACGGACGGAAGCGTCCCCGCCGAGGCAGCCTGCATGAAATCGTCGTGGTCCAGGATGCGGCCCTGCTGTCCGGTCTCGTGGATCGTGGTGAAGCCGGGGAGCGGGTTCTTCCCGGAGGCGGTGTGGCCTGAAGACTGTGGCTCCGAGCATGGGGGGAACGAGCACGTCCCGGGCGCGACGTAGTAGCCCCACGACACGCCCTGTTGATTCAGCAGCCACGTGATGTCCGTCCACGCGTAGATCGGGTCCCGCCCGTACGCCCAGCGGTCGTCCGGCCCCCTGAGACGGACGTTCGAGACGCAGGACATCGGATCGGTTGGTTTGCGGCAGGAGGCCGACCACCCCGAGACGAGGAACAGGTGTGCGGGCAGGGTCCACCCATCCGTCGGCGCGAACATCCGATCCTGAAGGACGTACGCGTCGGCGTACGCCCAGTAGTTGGGGATCTGCCGACGCGTCACGAAGCTCATGACGTCGGGCTGGTGAGCGGGTCCGACGTAGTATCGACACTCGGCCGACGTTCGGTCGGCGCACCACCGGTCCTTCCGAT
>DASTBC010000200.1 GCA_035712245.1 Candidatus Eisenbacteria bacterium | reverse complement strand
GTAGCCCCGGCCGCGCCGTGCTCGCTCCGCTACTTAGGTAGTATCGCGCCCCGGCGCCACCAGATCCGCGAGGTCCAGGGGTTCCGTGACGAGGACGAACCGGCCCTCGGAATCGCGCGGCCACTCCTCTCGCGGCCGGTCCCGGTAGAGCTCGATGCCGTTCCCGTCGGGATCATGGAGGTAGAGCGCCTCGCTCACGCCGTGATCCGAGGCTCCGTCGAGCGCGATTCCCGCTTCCGTCAACCGCCGCAAGGCGTCCGCCAGAGCCGCACGCGTGGGATAGCGGATCGCCACGTGGTAGAGCCCGGTCGAGCCCCGGGGAGGCGGGGAGCCGCCGCGGCTCGTCCAGGTGTTGAGCCCGATGTGGTGGTGATAGCCGCCCGCGGACAGAAATGCCGCCCCTGGAATCCGTTGCGTCACATCGAAGCCGAGCACGCCGTGGTAGAAGGCGACCGCCCGGTCCAGGTCGGCGACCTTCAAATGGACGTGGCCGATGTCCACGCCCGGGTCGATCGGGGCTCCAGCCATCTGCCGAGTGTGCCCGAGATCGCCCTCGAACTGCCACGGTTCCGCTCAAGAGCGTTGTGCCGCATACCGATAACCCGACAAGGAGCACCGGGCGAACGGCCCGGGCCGTTCCAGGGGGATCGATATGTCAACGAAGACTCGAACGGCGCTTCTCGCCATTCCGCTCGCCGTCCTGCTCCACGGACAAGGCACCGCCGCCGTGATCCGGGGAGTCGTTCGCGCGCCCGCGGGCTCGGAGCGGACCACATCGGTCGCGAACCCCTATCCGGGCCGTGCCGGCTCGGTGCCCGCGCCGGCTGTGCGACGCGGCTCGATCCGGGACGCGGTGATCTGGATCGAGGGGGCCGCGCTTCCCGCCCGCGGACTGGACTCGCTGCGCGCCGGCCGGACCGGCCAGCTCGCGCAGAAGGACCAGAGCTTCACGCCGCGCGTCGTGCCGATCGTCGCGGGAGGGCAGGTCGACTTCCCGAACCGCGACGGCATCTACCACAACGTCTTCAGCGTCTCGCCGGCGAAGCGGTTCGATCTCGGCAAGTACGGGCGCGGCAAGTCGAAGTCCGTGCGCTTCGACAAGCCGGGCGTCGTGAAGGTCTACTGCGACATCCACTCGACCATGGAAGGGTTCGTCCTCGTCGTCCCGAACTCGTGGTTCGCGCGGCCAGCGGAGGACGGGTCCTTCGAGCTGCCTCCCGTGCCGGGGGGAACCTACCGGCTCGTGGCGTGGCACCCCGATCTGGGAACCCGCGCCATCTCCGTTACGGTCGAAGAGATCGACACTCGGTCCGTGGAGATCGCGCTCGAATGATGCGCATCCGGCTCCACTGGAAGATCCTCGTCGCGACGGTTCTCCCGCTCCTCCTCCTCACCGCGGCGGCCCTCTTCACCTCGAACCGCAGCATCTCCGAACAGGCCCAGCGCACGATCCGCGAGGATCTCGTCCGCTCGGCGACGGTGTTCGAGGACATGATGGCGACGCGATCGGAGGAGCTGACGATCGCGAGCCAGGTGATCGTGCAGGATCCGAAGTTCTTCTCGGTGCTCACGCTGCCGGTCCCCGCGAACGATCCCGAGCTTCGCGCCACCGCCGAAGGCGTGGCCGCCGACTTCAACGCGATCACGCAAGCCGATCTCTTCATCGTCTTCGACGGGACCGGGCATCCGGTGGCGAGCGTGGGACGCGTGCCGCTCGGGGATCGCGCGTGGAAGGAGCTCGTGGACGAAGTCCGAGACGGCGGCTCTCGGTCCCGCATCCTGGTGGACGGAGGGAGGCACTTCCAGGTCACCGTCACCGCGGTCCGTGCGGGGAACCGACCCGTGGGCGCGCTTCTCCTGGGCGCCGAGATCGGGCGCGGGCTCGCCGAGCGCCTTCGCTCGCTCACGCGAAGCGAGGTCACCTTCGTGTCGGGGGCGAACGTGACGGGGAGCACGCTGTCCAGCGAGGACCGAGCACGCCTCGTGGCGGCGCTCGCGGACCGGGTCACATCCGGGGCCCCGGAAGGCGTGGTGTTCGAAGTCCAGGGAGCGCGGACAACGTATCTCACGGTGGCGCGAAGCATCCAGGGATCCGATCCCGGACAGGCACAGGTCTTCGCGATGCAGCGCTCCCTCGAGGCCGAAACCGCCTTCCTCGGCCCCATGCGGCTCGCGCTGATCGAGATCGGATTCGTGGCGGTCCTCGTCTCACTCGTGGTGGGTTATGCGATCTCGCGCGGAGTCACGGCTCCGGTCCGCTCCCTGGTGCGCGGCGCTCAGGAGATGGAGCGGGGGAACTACGACTATCCGCTCGAGGTTCGCGGCGGCGACGAGGTCGGATACCTGACGCTCCGGTTCCGCGAGATGCGCCAGCAGCAGCGCGTGTACGTGAAGAGTCTGGAGGAAGTGGTGCGCCTCCGGGGCGAGTTCATCGACGTCGCCTCGCACGAGCTCCGGACCCCGCTCAGCATCCTGAAGGGGTACCTCGAGCTCCTCTCGCAGAAGCGCCTCGGACCCCTGACGCCGAACCAGGAAGAGGCCGTGACCGCGATGGAGGGATCGGTCGCGGCGCTCACGCGTATCGCGGAGGACGCGTACCGCGTGGCTCAGATCCAGAGCGAGCGTCTCGTGCTGTCGCCCTTCGCGCACGATCCGACGTCGGCGGTCGAGGAAGGCGTGGAGCGAGCGCGCGTGGCGGGTCGCGATCGCGGGGTGAAGGTTCACGTGGAGCGCGGGGACGAGGTCGAGGAGATCGTCGCGGACCGGGCGCGGCTCGTGGAGGCGGTCTATCACCTCGTCTCGAACGGGATCCGGTTCACGCCGGACGGCGGAGAGGTTCGCGTTCGCGCGAACCGGGAGGGCGAGGGGATCGCGATCCGCGTGTCCGACACCGGCGTCGGGATCGCTCGCGAGAAGCTCGGGAAGCTCCTCGCGCGAAGCTTCGTCCTCCGGGACTCGATCCACCACCACTCCTCGAGCCGTCTCGAGTTCCGGTCCTCGGGGCTCGGCCTCGGGATCCCGATCGCGCGCGGCGTTGCGGAGGCTCACGGCGGGAGGCTCACGGCGGAGAGTGTCCCCGGACAAGGGACCACGTTCGTCCTCTGGATCCCGCGCGGCGTTTCGGAAGAGGAAGCCGCCGCCTAGCCCGCGCCCCCCGCCTGCCGGCGCCCGCGCGCTACCGGGTTCGCCAGGGGAAGAGCGACACCCCCACGCCCGCGACCACGCGGTTCGCGCTCGCGTTGAACTCGCCGTTCGCGTTGCTCTCGTGCTGGTAGCCGAGGCTCATGTTCACGGACGCCGTCGGACCGACCAGGACGCGCACGCCTCCGGTGAGCGTCGGCGCGAGCACGGCGGTCTCGTCGAACGAGAACCCGTCGTAGAAGAGCGCGCCGAACCCGACGCTCGCGAACGGGATGAAGGCTCCCTGCGGCGAGAAGTTGTAGGTCAGCCCCGTCGTGGCACCGAGGGCCGTGTCGCTCATGCCGTTCTCCGAGTGGTGGCGCATGAGAAGGCCGCCGCTCACCTCCCAGTGATCCGACACGCAGTACCCCAGCGTCGGGGACGCGGTGAGCTGCGTCGAGGTCTCGACGTTGCCGTAGCCCTCGCGGCGGAAGTTCGAGTGGCTGAAGGTCACGGTAGGAGAGAACTCGATCGAGCCGGCGGCGATCCCTCCGGTTCCGATCGCGGAGGACGCGCCCCACGCCGGCGCGGTGGGTACCACGAGCGCGGCGAGAAGAAGCGTGAACGCGAGATGGCGACGGCTCATGTCGATCTCCTTCGTGATCGTTGGGAACGTGCGTGGCCGCGGCCCGATCCCGCGGCGATACGGGGTCGATGTGCAAGGACCGAGCCCGGAGGCCGTGGCTCGGCTCTTGCGACTTCGAGGTGCGCCGTTCCAACCAGGAAGCTCCAAGGGGGACATCGACCGTGACGCATCTGCCGTGGACGCAATGCTTCCGGCACGGGCCGCAGCGTGCCGCGCGCACACACGAGGCCGATGCGCACCGCTCGCGCGGGAAGGGGATCGCGCCCGGCGCGGTCGCGCTCGTTGCGATTTGCGCGACGTGCGCGATCCTGATCGGCTGCGAATCGATGCTCACGACGAAGCCGGACCCCGCGAACCGGTTCGACGAGCCGGTGGCGGGGCTCGACAACGGCGAGCTGGGGGACTTCCAGGACGGCCACGAGCAGTTCCGGAAAGCGTTCTCCGTCCAGGAAGGGCTTGGCCCCATCTTCAACAACGTGTCGTGCGCGTCCTGTCACAGCGGCGACGGCCGGGGCATGACGGAGAACATCCTCACGCGCTTCAGCCGAGGAACGGATCTCGTCCCCGGCGAAGGCGGCCCACAGGTCCAGACGAAGGCGATCCCGGGCGCGACTCCCGAGCAGGTTCCCGCGGGCGCGGACGTCTCGTACCGGCTCCCGCCTCCGGTGTTCGGCGTGGGCTTTCTGGAGGCGCTCACCGAGTCGACGATCCTCTCGAACGAGGACCCCTCGGATTCGAACGGAGACGGGATCTCCGGCCGGGCGAACTGGGTCACGCCCGCGCCGTACGTTCCCGCGACCGAGCCCGGCGGAGGCTCTGCCCCTCGTGTCGGAAAGTTCGGGCGGAAGGCGCAGGTGTCCTCGCTTCTCCAGCAGACGGTCGAGGCATACCACCAGGACATCGGCATGACCACGCCGCAGCGTCCCACGGAGAACGTGAATCCGATCGCTCCCGCGCCGGACGGCCTCGACGAGGCACCGGATCCCGAGGTGGCGGGGAATCACGTCGCGGACGTGATCCAGTACATGCGCATGCTCGCGCCCCCCGCGCCCGGCGAATGGACGGACCGCCGGCGCCAGGGCGAGGCGCTCTTCACCACGGCGCGCTGCAACGCGTGCCACATCCCGGTGATGCGCACCGGGACGCACGAGATCGAGGCGATCTCGAACCACGAGATCGCGCTCTACTCCGACCTCCTCCTCCACGATCTGGGCGACGAGCTGGCGGACAACCGCCCGGACGGAAACGCGGACGGCAGAGAGTGGCGCACGGCGCCTCTCTGGGGGTTGCGCGTGGCGCGGGACTTCCTCGGCGGGCAGCTCCTCCTCCTTCACGATGGACGGGCGCGATCGGTCGACGAGGCGGTCCGTCTGCACGGTGGGGAGGCCGCCGCATCACGCGACGCGTTTCTGGGCATGACGCCGGAGGAGCGCGGCGCGCTCCTCGACTTCGTGGAGTCGCGGTGAGTCCCGCGGCGACGGTCACCTCACGCGTGGCTCGAGGCGCGCGCGGCCTGGGCCCGGCGGTCGCATTCCTCCTCGGGGTGGCGGGTCTCGTGGGCGACGGCAGGGCCGCCACGCAGGGCTCTCCCGCGAAGACGCCGCTCTCGCAGACCGACACGCCGTACCGCGGGAATCGAGACGGGATCTCCTACGGCGCGTACGGCGAGCTCCGCTTCGGACACGACCGGCAGGCGGGCGTGTCGAACCCGGACTGGTTCTCCTTCGGCCAGGCGGGAGGCTTCGTCGACGTGCGCTTCCACCCGCGCGTGCGGCTCGCCTTGAAGGGCGCCTACGACCGCGGGCAGGACGACTTCACCCTCGAGCGCGCGGCGATCGAGTACCGGACCGGCGGCCCGCTCCGCTTCCACGCGGGCGTCCTGCCGGCGCCGCTCGGCACCACGAACCTGAGCCACGACGCGCCCGCGTGCGAGTTCGCCGAGCGGTCCCTCGTCGCGACGGACCTGGTGGGCGTTCCGTACTCCGAGCTCGGCATCGGCGTCGCGGGCCGGACGGAGTCGGGGACCTTCGCGTACGAGCTCGACGTCGTCACCGGTTACGACGACGGCGTCGTCATGGGAGGCGAGGGCGGCACGCGCGTCCCGAGCGGACGGAACAACTACGGCGACCAGAACGGCGTCCCCGCGCTCGCCGCGAGGGTCGTCTGGAGTCCCGGCGGCGGATCCGAGCTGGGGCTCGCCGCCCAGAGCGGCCGCTACAACCGCACCGAGATCTCGGGCGTCACGGTGGACGAGGCGCGAAGCGCGCACCTCTTCGTGGCGGATGCGGCGTCCTCGCTCGCGGGCTTCCGCCTCTTCAGCGAGGCGGCGCTCGCGCTGGTGGACGTTCCGCCGGGGCTCGAGGGTCTGTATGCGGAGCGCCAATGGGGCCTCTCCCTCGAGGCCGGCCGCACGCTGCTCCAGCCCGTGCGGAAGGGATGGAAGCGGTCGCGGCTCACGGCTTCCCTCCGCGCGGACGCGGTCGATCTCGACGCGCGCGCCGTGGGCGACTCCCGCGCGCGCGTGACCGCGAGCCTGAACTTCCGCCACGCGAACCGCGCGGTGGTGCGCGCCGGCTGGTACTACGAGGCGCGCCACGACCGCTTCGACAACCGCACCCCCTTCGCCGGACTCACGCTCACCGCGGCCAGTTATTTCTAATCGCCCCTGGAACGGGGCACCCCCGAACCGGTAGCCTGAATGGATGCGCGCGGCCCGAACGGGCCTCGTGGAACATGGACGTCGCACGGGGGATAACCTTCATGAAGCGTGAATCGCAGGCTTTGCTCATCGCATTCGTCGCATTCGTGGGACTGTACGGCTGCGCCTCGACCACATCGGATACGTCACCAACGACCACCGCGGGCACGGGCTCGGGCGCCTACCTGATGGCGAGCATCGCGCCCACGCAGGGGAACACGGCGCGCGGGGACGTGCGCTTCTACAAGGTCGACGGCGGGGTCCGCGTCACGGCTTCCTTCGAGGGGCTCTCGCCTGGGACGCACGGATTCCACCTCCACGAGAACGGGGACTGCTCCGCTCCGGACGCCGCGTCGGCAGGCGCTCACTACAATCCGGGCGGGTCTCCGCACGGCGCGCCGGACGCC
>DASTBC010000199.1 GCA_035712245.1 Candidatus Eisenbacteria bacterium | reverse complement strand
CGACCGGGAGGCATCCCACGCGGTAGCGGCGCATCACCTCGATGGCCTTGAGCGTGCTCATCGTCGGCCCGATCGAGACGGGATCGCGCTTCATGATGGTTCCGACGGGAACCATCGAGGCGTCGAATCCCGGGCGCGTCTCCTTGAGGAGCCGGAGCAGCGAGCGGTAGGAGACGAGGCCCACGAGGCGGTGCTCGGAGTCCTCGACGGGAACGTGGCGAACGCGGTGCCACTCCATGAGGTGCACCAGGAGCGCGACGGGATCGTCCTCGTGAACGGTCACGAGGTCGGCCTCCATGTACTGCTCGACGCGGACGTAGTTGTGCTTCCAGCCTCCCGCGTCGCCGAGCTTCGCGGCCTCCCACTCCGACACGGGCTTGCCGGAGGCCTGGCGCGCCATCATCGCGGCCGTGAGCGCGTTCAGACGCTCCCCCGGCGTGCCGTGCCCCTGCATGCCCGACAGGGAATCGACGATCCACCGCGCGCCGGTGCGGCCGGTGCGGACCCGCTTCTCGAGCACGCCGAGATACCGCTCGCGATCGGTGTCGGCCACCTTCGCGGCGGCGAGCCCCTCGTGCGCGAGCGGGAGCAGACGGTCCAGGATGAGCCGCGGCGCGGAGATCTCCTCGCGCTCGAGCCAGAGGAGGCGCGCGCTCAGTCCCTCGCGAGCGGCCGCGACGAAGTTCCGCTTCGCGTGGTCGAACTCGATCAGCTTCGTGATGTCCTCGTAGCGGGACGCCAGCGCGTTCATGACGCCGTACCAGAACGCGCCGTTCGCGATCTGGTCCGGCACGCTGGGTCCCGAGGGCAGCACCCGGTTCTCGATCCGGAGGTGCGGCTTCCCGTCGGTGATGCCGTAGCACGCGCGGTTCCACCGGTAGACGGTGCCGTTGTGGAGGCGGAGCGCGCGCAGCTCGGGCGTCTGGCCCTGTTCGACCTTCGCGATGGGGTCCTCGTCGGAGTCGACCCCGACGAGCGAGCGGAAACGCGCGATGTCCTCGCGGTAGATCTCGATCACCGACTGGCGAAGCCAGCGGTCGCCGAACGTGACGCGGGGCATGCTGTCGCGAAGCTGCATCGGGCTTCGCGTGTCGACCGCCTGCTGGAAGAGCGCGATCCTCGTCTCGGACCAGAGCTGCCGGCCGAAGAGAACGGGCGAGTTCGTCGCCGCCGCGAGACACGGCCCTGCGATCGTCTGCGCGAGGTTGTAGAGATTGGCGAACTCCTTGGCGCCGGACTGGAAGTGGAGCTGGAAGGACGCATTGCACGCCTCGACCATCACGTTGTCGTGCGTCACGCGCAGCTCGTCCGTGCCCTTGATGTAGATGTCGTACTCGCGGCCGCGCAGCGCGGTCATGGCCTCGTTCAGCGCGCGGTACCGGGGATTCGGAACCATCGATTCCAGCCCGAGGTCGGTCTTCCGGATGGTCGGGAGGATCCCGGTGAGCACGAGGCTCACGCCGGAGCGCGCCGCGGCCTCGCGAGCCTTTTTCAGGAGTTCCTCCAGCTGCCGCTCCATGCGCGACAGGCAATCGCCGGTGAAGACCTGCGGCTCGAGGTTCATCTCGAGCTGGAAGGCTCCCAGCTCGGTCGTGTAGTGCGAATCGTCGAGGGTCTTCAGCACCTCCACCGCGGCAAGCGCCGGGTGGAGGCCCTGGTCGACGAGGAAGACCTCCTGCTCCGCGCCGATCCGGCGGACGCCCTCCTCCAGCATGCCGGACGCGAGGAGCCGCTCGAGCGCGGCCACGTCCCGCAACAGCGAGTGCGTGAACCGCCGCCGGTTCTCGCCCCGGAACTCGGAATCGATGGTCTTCGTGCTCATGAGCCGGGATGATCCCCCGCCGCCGCGGTGCCGCGCGGCACGGCGGAGGCGACCGCGGCGCCGAGGTACTGCGGGAGCATCGCGCGCCAGGTCGGCCAGTCGTGGTGCCACTCCGCGCCCCAGGAGTCGACGCGGTTCGGAATGCCCTTCGAGCCGAGCACGTGCGCCGCGTGCCACGACTCGCCGATCGCCTCGGCGCGCCCCTCGCCCGAGGCGAGGATCACGAAGCGGCGCCGGATCGCGTCCAGGTGCGGGCCCTCGAGCCCGGGGAGGAAGTGGAGCGGCGACGCGCGATAGAAGTCCGCGGTCGGCTCGCCCTTCAGGAATCTCGTCAGGTCGTAGGTTCCGCTCAGGCAGATCGCCTGCGCGAAGACGTCCGGATAGCGGCAGAGCACCGCGAGCGCGTGAAAGGCGCCGATCGACGAGCCCGCCGTCACGATCTCGATCTCCGGCGAGCGGCAGTCCGTGCGGATCGCGGGCACGATCTCGTGCCGCACGAACTCGTGGAAGCGGTCCTGCATGCGGCACCGGTCCGCGACGGTGCCCTGGCCCGACACGAGCCGCTGCCCCGCGACGCTGTCGCAGGAGTAGACCTTGATCGCTCCGGAGTCGAGGAGCGGCTTCAGCGCGCCGATCACGTGGAAGCGCTCGATCTCCTCCGCGTCCCCGCCGGCGGTGGGGAAGAGGAGCACGGGCATTCCATAGGTGCCCCAGCGTACGACCGAGACCTCCTCGCCGAGCCGTTCGGAGTACCAGCGCGCGTTCTGCTTCACGACGCCGTCCTTCCCGGGCGCACCGGCACCGAGACCTCCTCGCGCCAGGTCTGGATGCGCGACCAGAAGAGATCCGTGAACGGCTCCACCTCGTGCTCCGGGAAGAGCGCCGCCACCTTGAGCCGCACCGCCTCGCGCGCGCGCGCCGTGCCGAAGAACTCCCACGCGGCCTCGTCCAGATGCGCGAGGTGCTCGGCGCAGAACTCCTCGAAGCGGTCCGTCTCGAGCCGCGCCCGCGCGATGGCGGCGTACTCGCGGAGCCGCTCTCGGAAGGGGAGCTCCTTCCGCGCGATCGCGAAATAGGGCTCCCAGTCCTGGTTCACCCGCATCCGTCGCTTCGTCGCCGCGCAGAAGACGGACCAGCGCACGTTCGCGAGGACGAGCCACGGGAAGTGGTAGTGGAGCGACGTGACCTGCGAGTCGGGGCACGCGTTCGCGAAGTCGATCGGGTGCCACACGCCGTCCTTGTGGAGGGACTCGCACGAGTTGAAGTCCCACCCGAAGAACGTGTTGATCGTGAGCGTCATGTCGCGCAGCACGGCCTCGTCGTCCGCCGAGAGGAAGTCCCGCTTCATCGTGTAGCGGTCGTGGAGGGGCGCGCCCGGGTCGTAGAGCACGTGGCGCACCTGGGGGCCGAGCCCGATGGTCCGCACGAACCGGTCGTGCGGATGCACCGCGCGCTGCAGGTGCATCACGTGCCGGCCGCTCTTCTCGTACGCGGCGCGGAGCGCCGCCTCGTCGTCGATGCGCGAGACGCCGGCCCAGCCGCCCCCGTCGTAGGGCTTCATGAACATGGGATAGCCGACCTTCCGTCCCACCTCGCCCAGATCGAAGAGCTTGGCATAGCGCTGGAGCGTGACCTCGAGGTCCGGCTTCGGCTCGTACTCCTTGGGCGGGAGCATCCATGTGTCGGGAATGGGGAACCCCAGCGCCATCATCGCGCCGTAGCTCGTGTGCTTCTCCATCGCCTGGATGGCCCACGGGTTGTTGAACACGTAGACCCCGTCCATCACCACGGCCTTCTTGATCCACTCGCGGCTCACCATGTACCAGTGCGTGAGCCGGTCGATCACGAGATCGTAGCGGCAGGGCTGGCGGAGATCGAAGGGCTCGATCGTGACGCGGTCCGTCTCGAACCGCACCGTGTCGCCGCCGACCGGGATCGCGAGCTGGAGCTTCGCGAGGAGCTCCTCGTAGCAGATGGGCCAGCAGAGGTCCGCCCCCAGCGAGAGGCCGATCCTCCGCGTCACGTCCGCCATGTCGACCCTCCTCGCGTCGCGCTCATTCGTAGATCATCCACAGCGGACCCGGCAGGAGCCACGAGAGCCCGTCCCGGAGCCGGTCCCGCCAGTTCTCCCAGTTGTGCCCGTCGCGAGCCTCCACGTACCGCACCTCCATGCCCGTGGACTGGAGGAGGGGCACGAGCGAGCGGTTCTCGTAGATCAGGGACTCGTAGACGCCGCAGCTCACGAAGAGCCGCTCGGAGACCGCGGCGGGGCGGCTCCGGAACTCGTTCACGAACCGCACCACGGGCTCGAAGGCCGGGCCCCGCTCGCTCCGACCGATGTCGGTGAACGCGAACGAGCCGGATTGGAGAAGAAGCCTACCGAACATTCCCGGATACCTCCATGCCGTGCTCAGCGAAGCGACGGCGCCGAAGGAGGCGCCCATGAGGCAGCGGCCCTCGGGCGTGCCCTGGAGCGGCAGCTCGGACTCGAGCCAGGGGACGAGCTCCTCGGCCATGAACCGGGCGTGATCGGGGTTGTTCGGATACTCCGCCAGCCGTTCGACGGGATGGGAGAGCGCCACGACCGTCTCCGCCATCTCGAGCCGGTGGATCAGGTTGTCGAGCACGGTCTGGATCGAGGCGTAGTGCAGGTAGTCGCCGCCGTCGTGGACGACCAGGAGCGGGTACCGCCGCGTCGGCCGGAGCCGCGCGGGAAGATAGAGCGTCACATGGGCGTCCCGTCCGAGCGCCGCGCTCGGGATCACGGCCTCGCGCAGCGTGCCGCGGCGCGCATCGGGATCCTCGAGGGTCCACTCGGGCACCGCGTAGCCCGCGCCGTGCGCCACCGAGTTCGTGCCGAAGGGATCGCGGCTCCGGTGCGGATTCAACGGATCCTCGATCCACATGCCGGTCCCGTTCGCGACCACCTCGAGCTTGTACTCCACGCGCGAGCGCTCGGGGAGCTCGAGAACGAGGTGCCAGAGGTC
Organism: Candidatus Eisenbacteria bacterium; assembly: GCA_035712245.1. Classification (GTDB taxonomy): domain Bacteria; phylum Eisenbacteria; class RBG-16-71-46; order SZUA-252; family SZUA-252; genus WS-9. The sequence goes on along the minus strand of DASTBC010000199.1, from coordinate 9,099 downwards.
GGTACCCTCGAGCCGCCGGAAGGGCTGCATCGAGGGGAGGCCGTACACCATGTGCTTCAGGTTCACGGCATCCGCCTGGCCGCGATAGACGAACGTCACGCTCGGCCCTTCCACGAGCGGGAACGAATGGCTCGTGAGGAACCGGTCAATGGCCTCGGGGGAGGGAGGACCGCCGGCCATGAGCTCCGCGATCGCGAGGGTCACGCGACCTCCTGGGTCGCGGGCGTCCGTCCGGCGGAAGAGGGCTCCATCTCGGTGACCGTGCCGTCGGAGTGGAGGAGGCGGGTTCCGGGCCAGGCTTCCCAGCGCGAGCCGGTCCACTCGAGGCCCGAGCCGTCGTCGAGCGCCACGCACCGGTCCGGCTGAAACCGCGTCGCGGTACGGGAAATGCGCTCCCGGTCGTCGAGCCGGAGCCGGCGCCGCGCGTGCGGGAGCGGCACGACCCCGCTGCACCATCCGAGCCCCACGTCGAGGACCTCGGGGTTTCCGGGCCCGTGCGGAGGGCTGTCGTGGAACACGATGATCCGCTCGACGATCGCCATCGCGCCCGCCGACCAGGCCACCACCGGTTTCCCGCCCCACATCTCGCCGATCCCGAACAGTCGAAGGCGATTTCCGAGCACCGCCACCTGGCCGCCCGCGATCGCGAGCACGTTCACCCGCTCGAGGATCTCGCGGATCTCCTTCCGCTCGCGCGCCACGGCGTCGCGCTCCGTGGGTCGCCAGCGCTCGTCGAACGCCTCGCGAGCCTCGCGCACGCGCTCGAGATGCGCGCGATCGAGGTCGCGCACCGCGTCCATCGCGGCGGACCACTCGATGCGGTAGACGTCGTCGCCCAGCTCGGCGCCTCGCCCCATCTCGCGGCACGCGTCGATCGCGAACCGGAGCCTCGCGCGGTAGGCGGCCTGCATGCGGCGGAAGAGATCCTGGCGCTCGCGATGCGCGGTGGCGAGCTCCGGGTCCCGCTCGAAGACGCGCTCGGCGCGCCGGTAGAGCTCGAGGTTCGTCGTGCTTCCGACCAGGTGGTCGCGGAGCTCCTGGTCCTCGCCCTCCCGCTCCTGCCATCCCGCGGTGACCGTGGCGACGCGGAGATCGTTCCCCGAAAGTCCGAGCGCGCGCACGGCCGTGACGACCGTGGGACGGTGCCGCTGCGGCCCCAGGAGGAAGAATCGCGCCGTTCCGCGCTTGCGCTGGTTCTTCACGCGGCGCGCACCTTGAGGGTCCGTCCGACGAAGTCCAGGAGCTCGCGCAACGCGTCGTAGTCCGGATGCTTGAGCCGCACCCACGCGTTCGCCATGTACCCCGCCTCCACCGGCTGCGTGGGCGTCCCTGGAGGCGGCAGATGAACGTCGAGGAGCGAGTCTCCGACCTTCTCTCGCACGGCATCGACGCCCTCGTATCCCGTGATGCGTCCATCCCGGTCGGGGCGAAGCGCGATGATCCCCGCCGAGAACCGCCGCGAGGCCGTCCGGTCGGTCCGGCCGTGCACGATGGCCATCGCCCACTCGTGGTAGAGGTCGAGGTCGTTCCCCGCGCCGTAGAGATCCCACGCGCGCACCCCCGGCGGGCGGCAGCCGATCTCCGAGAAGCGAAGGCCCTTCGGCCCGTAGAACCACTCCATGTGGGTCGCGGAGGTCTCGATCCCGAGCAGCGGGAGCACCCGCCGGCCCAGCTCCTTGAGCTCGGCGTACGCGGGCGCCGAATCGATCCGGTTCGTCGCGATGAACTGGGGCGAGATCCAGCGCGTGCGCATGGCCTCGAGCACGTTCGGGTAGTAGTGGGTCACGAACTCGTGGGCCACGTTCCCGCCGATCGTGATCGTGTCGTAGAAGCCCTCGTGTCCCTCCACGAACTCCTCGACCGCCACGGAGCCGCCGCGCTCGAATCCGGCCTCGCGCACCGCGTGCGCGAGCTGGTCCCAGTCGTCCACCTTGCTCGTGCCCGAGGCTCCCGCGGCGTCGCGGGGCTTCACGATCAAGGGGAAGCCGACCCGCTCCGCGAACACGCGCACCTCGTCCGCCGACGACGCTCCCGTCGACGCCGCCGTCGGGATGCCTCCGGCCCGGAGCGCCTCCTTCATCGCCGGCTTGTCGCGGCAGAGGTGCGCCGTGCGGACCGACGTGCCCGGGATTCCGCACGCCTCGCGCACGCGCGCCGCCGGCATGATGTGCGCCTCGACCGTGGCCTCGAGCCGGTCGATCCACTCGCGTCCCTGGGCCCGCCGCACCGCCGCGAGGAGGGCGTCCTCGTCGACGACCGAGCCGATCCGCTCGTACCAGACCATGGAGCGGCGCGTCTCCTCGTCCAGCGCCTCGAACGGGCGCTCGCCGATCCCGTGCACGCGCGCCCCCGCGGCGGCCAGCGCGCGCACGAAGCGCGCCTGGTTCTGCGGGAAGCAGGGCTCGACGAAGATCACGTTCATCCGGGCACTCCTTCCCTCGCCGTGGCACCCGACCCGACGCGCGCATACAGCTGCACGTACTCGCCCGCCTGCTTCTCCCACGAGAAGTCCTTCTCCATGCCGGCGAGCCCGAGCCGGACCCACGCCTCGTGGTCGCGGAACGCCTCGAGCGCCAGCTCGATCGCCCACCGGAGCCCCTCCGGCGTGTAGTGCTCGAACACGAACCCGGTGCCGCGCCCGGTCCTGGGATCGTAGGGCTCCACCGTGTCGGCCAGGCCGCCTGTCCTCCGCACGATCGGGACGGTGCCGTACTTGAGGCTGTACATCTGGTTCAGCCCGCACGGCTCGTACCGCGAGGGCATGAGGAAGATGTCGCTTCCGGCCTCGATCAGATGCGCGAGCGGCTCCTGGAATCCGTCGTAGAACGTGACCTTTCCCGGGAACGCCTCCTGCATCCGGCGGAGCATCTCCGCGTAGCGCGGCTCCCCGCTTCCCAGCGCGACGAACCGGATGTCGCGCGTGCGGAGGATTCCCGGGAGCGCGTGCTCCACGAGATCGAGTCCCTTCTGGGCGGAGAGCCTCGTCACGATGCCGAGGACCGGAACGCGCGGGGAGTAGGAGAGCCCCATCGCGCTCAGCAGCTCCGCCTTGTTCTTCTCCTTCCGCCAGAAGCTCGCGGGAGAGTAGTGGAACGGGATGTGCCGGTCGGAGCGCGGGCTCCACTCGTTGTAGTCCACGCCGTTCAGGATCCCGACGAGGCTCCCGCTCCTGCCGCGAAGGTAGGGATCGAGCCCCATCCCGTGCTCCGGAGTCTGGATCTCCTGGGCGTAGGTCGGGCTCACGGTCGTGATGGCATCGGCGTAGAGGATGCCGGTCTTGAGAAAGTTGATCCGGCCCGCCGCCAGGTCGTCCCGGTCGAGCAGATGCGCCGATCCTCCCATCCAGGTGTCCTCGAGGATGGCCGATGAGAAGGCTCCCTGGTGACCGAGGTTGTGGATCGTGAGGACCGTCTTCGTTCCGTCGAAGAGCCGGTCCCAGCGGTCCACCGTGTGAAGGTGGAGCGGAAGGAAGGACGCATGCCAGTCGTGCACGTGGAGAATGTCCGGAGCCCAGCGCAGCCTGCGGCAGCCCTCGAGGGCCGCTCGCGAGAGGAGGAGGAAGCGCCGGTGCTCGTCCGGGTCTTCCGTGTAGATCGTCGCGCGGTCGTAGAGCGCGGGGCAATCGATCAGGTAGAGCTCCGCCTCCGAGTCCTGGAGCGTGGTGCGGCGGAGGGTGAACGTGTACGCACCGTCTCCGAGGGTCACCGGGACGTCGCGCGCGGTCTCGACCACCTCGGCAGCGCCCGCCGCCTTCCGCGCGCTCGTGTAGAGAGGGAGGAACACGCGCACCCGGTGCCCCAGCCGGGCGAGCGCCTTCGGGAGGGCCGCGCAGACGTCCCCGAGCCCACCGGTCTTCGCGTAGGGCGCGACCTCGGATGTGACGAAGCAGATCTGGGGACGGCTCATGGCGGCGTGGGAGACCCGGTTCCAGCGCGACGGGAATCCCGCTATAATACGCTATCCCAATGAGAAACGCCATATTCGTCGCACCCTACCTCCTGGAGACGACCGCCCGCTTCGTGATGGGCGCGGCCGAGCTTCCGGAGACCCGTCTCGGGCTCGTCACGCACGAGCCCGCGGACAAGCTTCCCCCGGAGCTCCGGCGAAACCTCGTCGAGTATCTTCGCGTGGAGAACGCGCTCGAAACGCCCCAGCTCGGGAGCGCCGTGAGGCACGTCGCGAAGCGCCTGGGCTCGGTCGACCGGCTGATCGGAACGCTCGAGGAGCTCCAGGTGCCGCTCGCCGAGGTGCGCGAGGCCTTCGGGATCCCCGGCATGCGCGCGGACGCGGCGCGGAACTTCCGGGACAAGTCCCGCATGAAGTCGGTCTTCGAAGCGCACGGGATTCCGTGCGCGCGGCACCGGCTCGCGACGAACGCCGACGAGGCGCTCGCCTTCGCGCGCGAGGCCGCGTTTCCGCTCGTCGTGAAGCCGCCCGCGGGAGCGGGCGCGCGGAACACGTTCCGCATCGATGACGAGGGCCGCTTCCGGGAGTGGCTCGGCGCGGCGCCGCCGACCCCGCGGGATCCCGCGCTCCTCGAGGAGTTCCTGACCGGCGAGGAGCACTCCTTCGACAGCGTGATGGTGGACGGGAGGCTCGTCTTCCACTCGATCAGCCGCTATCTCCCGACCCCGCTCGAGGTGATCCAGGCGCCATGGATCCAGTGGTGTGTCATCCTGCCGCGCGAGATCGAGGGGCCGGCGTACGACCCCATCCGGAGCGCGGCGTCGCACGCGCTCTCGGTGCTCGGCATGGAGACCGGGCTCAGCCACATGGAGTGGTTCCGGAGGCCCGACGGGAACGTCGCCATCTCCGAGGTGGCCGCGCGCCCGCCCGGCGCCCAGTTCACGACGCTCCTCTCCTACGCGCACGACCTCGACTTCTACAAGGCGTGGGCGCGGCTCGCCGTGTACGACGAGTTCCCGGTCCCGGAGCGTCGCTGGGCGGTCGGCGCGGCGTTCCTCCGCGGGCAGGGCACGGGGCGCGTCCGTGCGGTGCACGGTCTGGAGAAGGTCGCGAAGGAGGTGGGACCGGTCGTGGTCGAGGCACGGGTCCCGAGGGAAGGACAGTCCCCGACGGGCGGATACGAGGGAGAGGGGTATGTCGTCGTGCGGCACCGGGACACCGAAGCGGTCGAGCGCGCGCTCGCGCGCATCGTGACCGGGATCCGGGTCGAGCTCGGTTGATCCAAGGGAGGATCGGCGTATGAACGTGCTCTTCCTGTCTCCCGGATACCCTCCGGAGATGCCCTTCTTCACGCGCGGGCTCTCCCAGGTCGGCGCGAAGGTGATCGGCGTGGGGGACCAGCACGAGTCGGCGCTCCCGCCGATGGCGCGCGAGCACCTCGCCGCGTACGTCCACGTGCGCGGTTTCTCCGACGAGAGCGCGGTCATCGAGGAAGTCCTGCAACGCGCCAAGGGCGTTCGCATCGACCGCGTCGAGTGCCTGTGGGAGCCCCTCATGATCCTCGCCGCGCGCCTGCGCGAGAGGCTCGGGCTCCCGGGCATGACCGTCGAGGAGACCGTTCCCTTCCGGGACAAGGAGGAGATGAAGCGGGTGCTCGACGCCGCGGGGATCCGGACGCCCTGGCACGCGCGCGCCGCCACCGCGCGGGAGGTGCGGGAGGCGGTCGCGCGGATCGGTTACCCGGCGATCGTGAAGCCCATCGCGGGCGCGGGCTCCTCGGACACGCACCGCATCGACGACGCGCGAGGGCTCGAGGCGGCGCTCGCGGCGGTGCGCCACGTCCCCGAGGTGAGCGTCGAGGAGTTCGTGGACGCCGAGGAGTACACCTACGACACGGTCTGCGCGGGAGGGCGCATCCTCTACTACAACATCTGCTGGTACCGCCCGCGGCCGCTCCTCTCGAAGAAGCTCGAGTGGGTGAGCCCGCAGACGATGGCGCTCCGGAATCCCGACACGCCCGAGCTCGCCGGAGGACGCGCCATGGGCGAGGCCGTGCTCCGCGCCATGAACTTCCGGGACGGCTTCACGCACATGGAGTGGTACCGCAAGGAGGACGGCGAGGTCGTGTTCGGCGAGATCGGCGCGCGCCCGGCGGGCGGGCGCACGGTGGACGTGATGAACTTCTCGTGCGACATCGATCTCTTCCGCGGCTGGGCCGAGGCCGTGTGCCACGGGCGGATCTCGCAGCCGATCGAGCGGAAGTACAACGCCGCGTCCATCTTCAAGCGCGCGCAGGGCCAGGGCAGGATCCGGCGCGTCGAGGGGCTCGGAAAGCTCCTCTCGGAGTACGGCCCCCACATCCCCGTGGTGGATCTCCTTCCCGTCGGAGCTCCCCGTCGCGACTGGCAGCAGACCCTCATCTCGGACGGCATGGTCATCGTGCGCCATCCCGATCTCCCCAGGGCGATCGAGATCGCCGACCACGTCGCCACCGATCTCCAGTTGATCGCCGGATGACACGCGCGTCGCGTGCGGGCGAGCGGTCCGAGGCCCGCGGTCCGTCCCTTCTCACCGACTTCGACCTTCACCTCTTCGGAGAAGGGAAGCACTTCGACCTCTATCGCAAGATGGGCGCTCAGGTCGTACGTTCGAAGAAGGGCGCCGGCGAGATCGAGGGCGTTCACTTCGGCGTCTGGGCCCCGAACGCCGAGCGCGTGAGCGTCGTGGGGAGCTTCAACGGATGGAGCTCCGCCGCGAATCCCATGCGACCGCTGGGTGAGACCGGCGTGTGGCAGGCGTTCGTCCCCGGCGTCCAGCCGGGCGCGCTCTACAAGTACCACCTCGTGACGCGGCTCGGCGGCGCGAGCGTGGACAAGGCCGATCCGTTCGGATTCCGGATGCAGCGCCGCCCGGACACCGCGTCGGTCGTGTGGGAGGACGGACGGTACTCGTGGGGCGACGCGGCGTGGATGGAGACTCGCGCGAAGCGCCAGTCGCTCGACCATCCGATCTCGATCTACGAGGTCCATCCCGGATCGTGGAAGCGGACGCGCGAGGGGGAAGAGGGCTGGCTCCCGTGGCGCGAGCTGGCCGGCACGCTGATTCCCTATGTCCGCGACCTGGGCTACACGCACGTCGAGCTCCTCCCCGTCTCGGAGCACCCGTTCGACGGCTCGTGGGGCTATCAGCCGGTCGGCTACTACGCGCCCACCTCGCGGTTCGGCACGCCGGACGACTTCCGCGCGTTCGTGGACGCGGCGCACCAGGCAGGGCTCGGCGTGATCCTCGACTGGGTGCCCGCGCACTTCCCGAAAGACGAGCACGGGCTCGGGTTCTTCGACGGGACGCATCTCTACGAGCACGCCGACCCGCGGAAGGGCGTCCACAAGGACTGGGGCACCTTCGTCTTCAACTTCGGGCGCCCCCAGGTCTCCGGGTTCCTCCTCGCGAACGCGCTCTACTGGCTCGACCGGTTCCACATCGACGGGCTGCGTGTCGACGCGGTGGCGTCCATGCTCTACCTCGACTACTCGCGGGGAGAAGGAGAGTGGGTCCCCAACGAGCACGGCGGGCGGGAGAACCTCGAAGCGGTCGCGTTTCTCCGCCGCTTCAACGATCTCGTGCACGAGCGGTTCCCGGGGGCGCTCACCATCGCCGAGGAGTCGACGAGCTGGCCCCTGGTGACGGGCCCCACGAGCGCGGGCGGTCTCGGCTTCGACCTCAAGTGGAACATGGGCTGGATGCACGACACGCTCGAATACATGGCGGCGGATCCGCTCTACCGGAAGGCGCTCCAGGCGAAGCTCACGTTCTCGATCTGGTACGCGTCGACCGAGCGCTTCCTGCTTCCCTTCTCGCACGACGAGGTCGTGCACGGAAAGCGCGCGCTCCTCACGAAGATGCCGGGAGACGTTCCGAAGCGGTTCGCGAACCTGCGCGCGCTCTACGGGTTCATGTTCGCCCACCCCGGAAAGAAGCTCCTCTTCATGGGGGCCGAGTTCGGGCAGTGGCGGGAGTGGAGCCACGACCGCCAGCTCGACTGGCATCTCCTCGACGAGGATCCGGGGCACGAAGGGATCCGCCGCTACGTCCGCGACCTGAACCGCACGCTCGCCGCCGAGCCGGCCCTCCACGAGATGGACTTCAGTCCTGAAGGGTTCCGGTGGATCGACTTCCAGGACGAGGACCAGAGCGTGATCGCGTTCCTGCGCCGGGCGCGGAATCCCGAGGACTTCGTCGTGGTGGTGGCGCACTTCACGCCGGTGACGCGGCGCTCGTACCGGGTCGGCGTGCCGTCACCCGGCCCGTACCGGGTCCTCCTGAGCGGGGACCACGCCGCCTACGGGGGGACGGGGCTTCCGGACCGGCGGGACCTGGTGGCCGAGGAGAAACCCTGGCACGGAATGGAGTGGTCGATCGAGATCACACTGCCGCCGCTCGCGACGGTGTACGTCAAGCCGGGTCGCTCGGTGTAGCCTCCCGGGCGGCGCCCGCCTGGCGATCCGCCGCCTGACCCGCGAGTAGGTTCAAACCCGCGGGCCCCTTCCACCTGTCGAAAGTCATACAAACGTTCTCCTGGCGGATTTAGAATCTCGATCGAGGTACCTCTGGCGCCGGTCTTCGCTCATGAGGAATACCCCTCACAACTCTTAATCCAGTAACGGGTTCGATCGCCGCCGCCCGCGCGGAGCGCGGGGCGCCGCCAGGCCGCCTTTCTCCACGCGTCGCTCGAATGCGTGATGGGCCGCGGATCGGCCCGTAACCTTACGGCCGGCTTCCTCGTAGACAGGATTGGGACGGTCGGACTCAGGAAGCACCCCCGGAAGATGGAGGCCGCACGATGAAGCGCTGGAAATGGAAGAAGAAGCACCTCTTGATCGGCGCGGGAGTCGTGCTCGTGCTGGCCGTGGTCACCGGCACGGCGATGCGCGGAAAAGGCGAGAAGGCGATGACCGTGCAGGCCGGCAAGGTCGAGCGGAAGAAGATCGTCCAGAAGGTGAGCGCCACCGGGAAGATCCAGCCCAAGACCCAGGTCGAGATCAGCGCTGACGTGAGCGCCAAGATCACGAAGCTCGACGTGGTCGAAGGGCAGGTCGTCCGGAAGGGCCAGCTCCTCGTGGAGCTGGACCGCGAGCGCTACCTGGCCGCGGTCGAGAGCGCGGAGGCGAACGTCCGCTCCGCCGAGGCGAACGC
>DASTBC010000198.1 GCA_035712245.1 Candidatus Eisenbacteria bacterium | reverse complement strand
GGTTTCCGCAGGAACCGTCGTGCAGCACCCCACAGGAGGTGTCCGTCGATGAGATCGATCTTCTCGACCACCCCGACCTACTGGCAGCTCGTCCTTCGCTTCTGTCTCGCCGTCGTCTTCTGGGTTCACGGATCGCAAAAGGTGCTCGGCCTGTATGGCGGGCCAGGGCTCGACGGGTTTCTCGGCTGGATGACCTCGACCGGCGTTCCCGCGCCGCTCGCCTACCTGGCCGCCTTCGCGGAGTTCTTCGGCGCGATCGGCATGGCGTTCGGGTTCCTCACCCGGGTCGCGGCACTCGGCATCATGGCGAACATGGCCGTCGCCACCATGATGGTCCACTGGAAGAACGGGTTCCTCCTCTCCTCCGGGCGGCCGGAAGGCGGCGCGGGATACGAGTACACGTTCACGCTCTTCTTCGCGGCCCTGGCGCTCCTGATCGGGGGCGGCGGCAACCTTTCGGTCGATCGGATGATCGCAACAAGAGCGAAGCGGGTGGCGGGGTTCGCGCCGGCCTAGGGGGGCGTGCGCAGCCCCCGCCCGCGACGCGCGACGGATCCCGGGCGCCCGGCTTGACAGGCCCGACCGGCAGGCGGAAAATCGCCTGCGTCAAGGCTCGATCCACGTCGGGAGGGCACCCATGGACATCCGGATCAAGTACTGCAACGAATGAAGCTACAAGCCCCGGGCCACCAGTTTGGCGGCCGAGCTGAAGCAGCACCTCGGGGTTGACTCCGAGCTCATCGCGGGACACGGCGGTGTGTTCGAGGTGACGGTCGACGGGAAGGTGATCTTCTCGAAGAAGGACGTCGGAAGGTTTCCCGAGCCCGGCGAAGTCGTCGGCATGTTGCAGCGAAACTAGAGGAACGAACTCGGTCCCCCATTCTCTCAACGTGCCGGCCCCGCCCGAACGCGGGGCCGGTCCATTTTCGGTCGCCAGCGAGGAGACGATCATGCGGTCGCATCGGTTGGATTTCGAATCCAGGACAGGACGCGGCGTGATCGCGATCCTGGCGGCGCTTCTCATCGCCGTGCCCGCGACCCTCACCGCGGCTCCGGTCCACCCGCCGGCGAAGGACTCGAAGGCCGCGAAGGCCGCCGCCGCGGAGACGCCGGCCCCGGCCGCGCCCGTTCACCAGCAGGTCCTGGACAACGGGCTCCGCCTCCTCCTGCAGGAAGACCATTCCAAGCCGCTCGTCGGCGTCTGCCTCTTCGTGAACGGCGGGAGCCGTACCGAAACGCCGACCCTCTCCGGGTTGAGCCACTACTACGAGCACCTCATCTTCCGGGGCGGCTCGACGAAACAGAAGGAGCTCGAGTTCCGCCGCGAGATGCAGCGCCTGGGCGAGGAGAGCGGCGGCTACACGACCAACGACTACACGTGCTACGGCTTCACCACGCCCACCTCGAACATCGACGAGGGGATCTGGCGCTCGGTGGACGCGTGGATGAACCTGAAGCTCACGGAGGTGAAGGTCTCGCGGGAGCGGCAGGTCGTGATGGAGGAGTTCAACCAGGGCGAGGATCGGCCCGACTACAAGGTCTACTATCAGATCGAGCGGCTCATGTTCCGCGATCACCCGTACAAGCGGGACACGATCGGCCTCAAGGACGCGATCCAGAACTCCTCGCTCGCCACGTTCCGCACCTTCTACGCCGAGCGCTACGTCCCGAACCAGATGATCCTCGCCGTGGTCGGCGACTTCGACACGAAGGCGATGGCGGCGAAGCTCGAGAAGGCGTTCGCTCCCTACAAGCGCGGGAAGGACGATTTCGAGCTGGGCGAGACCGAGGCGCCGCAGGCCGAGTTCCGGATGGGCGTCGAGTCGATGAAGACGCCGAGCACGTGGACCTACGTGGGCTTCCACATGCCGCCTTACTCCGATCCCGACGCGCCCGCGCTGACCGTGCTCGCTTCGCTCCTCGGGAAGGGGACGTCGTCCCGTCTCTATCGCGCGCTCAAGGACAAGGAGAACCTGGTCACGAACATCGACGCCGACTTCGAAATCCGGCGCGATCCGGGCATGTTCCTGATCGGCGGGCAGATGCCTCCGGAGAACGAGGCGCGCGTGTTCGGGATCGTGCGCGACGAGCTCCGGCGCGTGGCCATGGAGCCCATCCCGGCGGCCGAGCTGTCCCGGGTGAAGTCGTCGCTCCTCTACCAGTACGCGTTCGACGCGCAGACGCTCTTCGATCGCGCCGAACGGCTCGCGCTCTTCGAGCTGATGGCGGACGTGTCGATGGAGCCGGCGTGGCCCAAGCTCCTCGAGAGCGTGACCGCGGAGGATCTCCAGCGCGTCGCGCGTCAGTACTTCGCGGCGGACCTCGCCTCGTACTCGGTGATCCGTCCCGAGGGGACCGCGGGGCCGTCGAAGCAGGAGATCGAGGCGATGCTCGATCCGTGGCGGGCGGGATGGCCTGCGCTCGCGTCGGCGCGCTCCGGGGCGGGAACGGGCACGATCCGACGCGAGGTGCTCTCGAACGGCGTGACGCTGGTGCTCCAGGAGGATCACGCGACGCCGGTCGTCGCCGTGAGCCTGGTGGCGCGTGGAGGCCAGTGGATCGAGCCGGAGGGCCTCGCCGGAGTGTCGAACATGGCCGCGGTGCTCCTGCGACGCGGCGCCGGCTCGATGTCGGCTCAGCAGATATCGGAGCGCACGGACGCGCTGGGCATGCGCCTCACGACGCTGGGAACGCCCGACTATGCGTCGATCGGATGGCAGGCTCCCGCGGAGAACCTCGACAAGTCGTGGGAGATCTTCCGTGACGTCGCGACGAGACCCACGTTCCCTGCTTCCGAGGTGGCCAAGGTTCGCGAGGATCTGATCCGCCAGGCGAAGAGCATCGGCGACCGGCCCTTCGAGCTGACGAATCTCGAATTCGCGGAGGCGCTCTACAAGAGCTCTCCGTACCGGAATCCGCCCAATGGGGACGAGACGTCGATCCCGAGGATCCAGGTCGCGGATCTGAAGAAGGCGTACCAGACGATGTTCGCCGGCTCGAACCTCGTGATCTCGGTGGCCGGCGACTTCGACTCCGATCACGTTCTGGAGATGGCGCGCCGCGGCTTCGGATCTCTGAAGAAGGGCGTGCCGGTCACGGTCGGAGAGGTGCGGGACGAGCCCGCGAAGGAGAAGCGTCCCGTCTTCGTGGACAAGGATCAGGAGCAGGTGACCTACAACACCGGCTGGCTCACCTGCTCCGTGCGCGATCCCGACTACGTGCCGCTCCGCGCGGCGGTCGCGCTCATGGGGGACAAGGTCTTCTTCAAGTACGTCTACGAGAAGGGAGTGGCCTATCGCTCCTGGTTCTACATGCAGGACCGCATGGGCCAGTCCTCGGCGCAGAACGAGATGGGTGTCACGCCCGCCAATTTCGACATGGCCTCGGGCGGCGTGCTCGCGGACATCAACCGGACGTTCGGCGGCCCGATCCCCGCGGAGGAGATGAAGAAGTCGATCGACAAGCTTCTCTCGCGCTGGTATCTCGGGGCCCAGCGCTCGGATCAGATCGCGGGACGTCTCGCGTACTTCGAGGCGTCCGGGCTCGGCTACGAGTTCACGGAGCGGTATCCGGAGATGGTGCGCCAGGTGACCCCGCAGCAGGTGCTCGCCGTGGCGAAGAAGTACTTCGATCCGAACACGTACACGCGCGTCGCGGTGGGGAAGGAACCGGGCAAGGGAGCGACGTCGGCGGCGCCGGGACGCTAGCGGTCGACCTGACCGAACCTCGATGAGAGTCGCGAGGGCGACGGCGCTGGCGCGGATACCGGCCGCCGTCGCCCTCGTTCTGTCGCTGCCGTGCGTGGGCGTGCCCTATTTCTGGGACGACTATCTCTTCCTCACCCGCGCCCAGGACGGGTTCGTCGCGGCGCTCGCGCACACACCGGGGTCCGCCTTCTACCGGCCGATCGCGCAGGGCCTCTACTTCCTGGCGCTCGTCCCGTTCGGCACGTCGGGGGCGATCCTCGCGCACCTCGTGAATCTCCTGCTCGTCGTGATCTCCACCGTGCTGCTGGCGTTGCTCGTGAGCGATCTGGCGGGGCAGCGGGCCGGGATCCTCTCGGGCCTCTTCTTCGCGGCCTTGGGGACGCTACCCGGTCTCGTGGCATGGGCCAGCGGATCACAGGACCTCCTCGCGATCGCCTTCCTGCTCGTCTCGCTCCACCTGCGCCATCGAGGACGCATCGTGTGGTCCGTTGCCGCCGCCGCGGCGGGTCTCCTCTCCAAGGAGTCGATCCTCGTCGCGTTGCCCGTGCTGATCTTCTGGGACACGATCGTCGGGCGAGAGAGGTCGCGCGTAGGCTCCGCGCTGGTCGGATTCGGAGCGCTTGCCGTCGCCTGGGCCGTTCTCCATCCCGGCCTCCCGACCGCGCTCGCGCCGGCGGAGGACAGCATGTCTCGCTACGTCGGATTCCGAAATCCCGCGATCTCGGAGCATCACCTTCGAGGGTATCTGGGAGCGCTCGTGAACGTTCCTCTGGTCGCTCCGGTACGCGGAGTTCCGGAGGGCACCGTCGCCTGTGGCGCGGTGGCCGCGCTCGTCGCGCTCGGAGGTCTCGTCGGGGCCAATCGCTCGCTCGGTCCTGCCCGGGGCCCGGTCTCCACGCAGCGTGTGATCGTTGTCGGACTGATGATCGCGATCCCCGGCGTCATCCTGCCTTCCCTCGTCATCCATCGCTGGGTCGCGTACTACGCGTGCCTGCCCGCGGTGGGGGTCGCCGTGATCGCGGGCACCTTGTGCGCCCGCCTGCCCCAGGCCCCCGCGCTCGCGCTCGTTGCCGCCTGGCTGGCGATGGGGATCGTGACGCGGGGGATGGACTCGAGCAGCGGAATCCTGAACGAGCGTTCTTTTCTCGAAGGAGGACGCGCCGTCCGAACGGTGGAGCAGGGCTTCCGAAGGCTCCATCCCTCGCTTCCGCGCGGATCCCAGATCCTGGCCTCGGTGGCTTCCAGCGGAATGCTCGGAATCCACGGGACGCTGATCGACAGCCAGGCGCCGAGGGTCTGGTATGACGATCCGACGCTGCGCACGCTACCGCCCGAACGCCGGCTTCCCGGGCGGCCGAGCGAGATCCTCGTTCGCGTCACCGGCGACCGGCGCGTGGTCGAAATCCTGCCCGACCGGCTGGAGTACCGCGCGAGCGCCGCGGGTCCCGTCGACGAGAACGAGGTCCGGATGGTGATCCGAACCTACGCGCGCGGACTTGCCGCGAGCGGAGAGGCGGAGCGCTCCGCGCGGATCCTCGGAACGCTCGCCGAGCGCGAAATCCCGCTCGTTCGTTCGCAGGACCTCAGGCTCGCGGCGATGGCGCTGGCGCACGCGGGTGAGGGGGAGCGGGCGGAGCGCCTCGTGGTGGACGCGCGGCCGATGCCTCGGGAACAAGCCCTGGACGCGATCGCGAGAGTCCTGGCCCAGCCGACCCGCCTCCCGGAACTCGACTCCACCGCGTACTGGGCTTTCGGTATCTCACCCGACGATGCCGATGCGCTCCGCACGTGGATGGCGATGTTCTACGGCAGCGAGCTCTACGCGCAGGCGCTCCACATGGCCGAGCGACTGCAGCGGATACGGCCTGGAGATTCGGAGAGCGCCGAGGTCGCTCGAAAGGCGAAGGTGCGACTGCGCCCCGTCCCGATGCGCGATTGATTCCAGGGAATCAGCCGTCGCACGGTGGATGCGCATCGGCTCACGCCCATACGCCCCGACCGATCAGGCTCGAGTCGCGGACCGTTCATCCTCCGTCGCCGCGAAGATCCGCTCGATGTTCTCGGGCGAGAAGAACTCGGCCGGGGAGAGCACTCCCGAGTTCACCCTGGCGAACGCGTCCATCGACTCCCGATGGCGGGATACCGCCGCGAAGAGCTGCTGCACGTGCGGCGGAGGGGGCTCCTGGCTCGCGAGCTGCGAGGTGAACTCGTAGATCGGCATCGCGTGCCGGTCGCGGGACGCCTGATACTCGCCCATCGCCGCGTCGAAGGAGCGCGTCCCCGCAAACGAGTCGTCCAGGGCGCTCGCGCACTGCTCGGCCTGCAGGAACGCGTCCGTCATGCCCATGGCCGTGATGAAGTCCTTGTTGTACCCCGCGTCTCCGACGAGCACCCAGCCTGGCCCATACGGCTTCCGGAAGTAGCCGGGAACAGCCGTTCCAACGAATCGCTCCTCGCGCCTCGCGCCGCGCAGCCGCTCCGCGAAGGCGGGCGCCTGGTCGATCACGCGATGGTAGCTCCCCTCGACGTCCTTCTTGTTCTCCTCGAACTTGGAATAGGGCCACCCGGCGATCACGAGGGTCATGCCGTCGTTCGTGGGCCAGACTGCAAAGGAACAGTGGTCCCGGATGTAGGCTTCGAAGCGGCCGTTCATGGGGAGGCCGCTCCAATACGTGTAGTACGCGGCGAGTAGCTGTGGTTTCTCCTGGTACTGCTCGGGTTTCGTTGCCTTCGCAACGAGCGAATGGCGGCCATCGGCTCCCACCACGACGCGGGCGTGGTCCGTGACCGACTGAATGCCCTTCCCACGCCCACGGATTCCGGTCACCCGCCCGTCCTCGCGCACGACGTCCTCGACCAGGAACTCCTCACGCACCTCGGCGCCGGCTTCGGCGGCTGCGTCCAGGAGGAGCTTGTCGAGGACGGTCCTGCGAGGTCCATAGGAGATTGGGCTCTCCGGGGTGCCGGGCTTTCCCTCGATCCTGAAGGGCCCGAAGTCGAACATATAGGTGTCGATGGGTGGACAACCGGTTCCGACGACCCGGTCGAGGAGACCCCATCGCCGAAGTGCCGCCACGCCCGGCGGATGAATCAGGTGGGTCGAGATCGTGTCGCTCGGGAAGGTCGCCTTGTCGACGAGAAGAACCTTGTAGCCCTTCCGCGCGAGGAGCATGGCGGTCGGGGAGCCGGCGCAGCGGGCGCCGACGACGATCGCATCATAGGTCTGCCTGGCCATGGAGCGCCTCCTGGTGGGGGAGATCTCGGGCGTCCCACGCGATTGCCCGGACCTTGAGCATACGCCTCGGAGGAGATCGCTCAAGAGGCGAGGAGGCGGGGCGAGCCAGGGCCGGCAGGCTCTATCGCCCAGCCAGGGCGATCAGCTCCCCGGCGAGGACCTCCGCGGCTCGAGGCTCCTGGGTGAAGAAGAGGTCCGGCTCCAGGATCTCCAGCTCCATGAGCACCGGACCCGTGGCCCGTTCCACCAGATCCACCCGGGCATAGACCCACGGGCGAGCGGCACGGCGGAGCACCTCGGCCCCGAACTCCCGGAGCGGCGGACCCGCCTCGATCCGCTCGATCGTGCCGCCGAACTGGGACTGCACGCGGAAGTCACCGCTCGAGGTCCGCTTCACGATCGCGTGGCTGAACTTCCCCGCGAGGTACATGAGAGAGATCTCCCCTCGCGACTCGATCTCCGTCACGTACTCCTGGACGAGCGCGCCGCTCGCGTAGGCGGGCACCCGTTCCTTGTCCGTCAGCTTGGTGTCCGGCCCTACCCGGTAGGTGCCATGCCCGCCTCCCGCCACGCGCGGTTTCACGACGGCGAGATCCCATCCCGCGTCCTTCAGCGTCGCTCCCAGCGCGCCGTCCTCGACGGACTCGATCCAGCGAGTCTCGGGAATGGGCACGCCCGCAGCGTGAAGCTCGCGCAGATAGATCTTGTCGAGATTCCAGAGCGCGGTGTCGGGTGGATTCACGAGGCGTTCCGGGTTCCGGGAGAACGACTCGATCCAGCGACGGAACTCCTCCGCCCTGCCCAGGAAGTAGTCCCACGTCGAGCGGATGCAGACGAGATCCCCCTTCTCCAGACGGTCCGCGTGGATCTCGTCCCAAGGCGATGCGACGGTCTCGACCCCGCGGCGCCGAAGAGCCGACGCGAGGACGTCGTCCGATTTCGTCAGCAAGTAGTCGCGGCACCCCGCGAGGAGGATTCTCACGCCAGGATCTCCTCAAGTCGTTGAGAGCGAAAGACTTTGGCCTGAGGCGGCTCCGCTCCGCCAGTAGACCATTTGTACCACGGATTCCTGAGACGGTTCTTCCTCCGTCGTGCTCGATGCGTGGTGGAGGATGGCGATGCGAAGCGACAGGATCGTGACTCTCCAACCCCGTCGGTTGGAGTTCGTCCATCTCCCCTCGGTCCGCCACCTCCGCCGGCTCCAGTTCCAGTCCTCCCGCGCCGATAACTCCTTCGTAGCTCTGTCCTTTCGAGACCGAGGGACCTGCTCCATGTCGGCACCAGCCCGCGCCGCTTCGAACGTCGCCGGATCCACCGCTCGACCCGCGGATCCGCTCGGGGATGCGCTCCTCGAGCACTTCGACCGTGCACCGTACGGCCTCTTCCTGATCGGGGCCGACCGGAAGATCGTTCGCGTCAACGACGCCATGGCGCAGCTCGCGGGCGCCACGAAGGTCGCGCTCGTGGGAGCTTCCTTGCGAGGGTTCCTCTCGACCGACTCCCCGTTCGATCTCGAAGACCGGCTCTTCGACGAGGTCGCGAGCACGGGCTCCTGGTTCGGTCAGCTCGAGGTCGTGACCGCGATCGGCGATCCGGTGCCGATGCTCGTGTCGATCACGCCCGTGTCGGAGGGAGCGGGTGCCGCGGCGGGCACGGCCGACACGCCGGACGCAGCGGAGGTGATCCGCTATGTCGTGACCGTCGTCGAGCAGGGGGAGCAGCGCTGGCTGGAGACCGAGTCGAGCCGACGCGCCGCGGAGCTGGCCGCGTTCGCGTCGATCGCGGTCGCGACAGGGAGCAGCGGAGAGCCCCAGGAGATGCTGAACGCCGTGGCGCGGGCCGTGGTGGAGCAGCTCGAGGTGGACGCGTGCTGGATCCACCGATACGACGCGGAGCACTCCCGCGTCGGCCTTGCCGGCGAGGCCACGCACATCGACTCGTCGCTGCGTCTCTCGCCTCTGATGATCCCCGACGCCGTGAACCCCGCGCTCCTCCGTGCGATCGAGACGCGGGAGCAGGTCTCCGAGTCCGAGCTTCTCGACCGGAGCATCGCGACCGTCGTGCATGCCCCGCTCCTGGCTCGGGACGAGGTGGTCGGCGTGATCTCGATCCTGAGTGTGGAAGGGGAGAAGCTGGGGGCGCGAAACTCCGAGATCTTCCGCACCGTGAGCTATCAGGTGGGAACGGCGCTCCAGAACCTGCGTCTCCTCGAGTCGATCCGGCAACAGCAGTCGCTGCTCGAGCAGAAGAACGCCCAGCTCCTCGAGTACGTGGAGGAGCTGATCCACGCGGACCGGCTCAAGAACGAGTTCCTCGCGAACACGTCCCACGAGCTGCGCACGCCACTGAACTCGATCATCGGCTTCCTGAACCTGGTGCTGGACGATCTCTGTCAGAGCGAGGAGGAGAAGAAGGAGCTCCTGGGTCTCGCGCTCCGGAGCGGGAAGCACCTCCTCAACCTGATCAACGACGTGCTCGATCTCGCCCGGATCCAGGCGGGGAGGCTCCAGGTCGACATGCAGGACGTCGCGCTCGGTACGCTGATGGAGGAGGTGGGGAGCACGCTCGGCGTCCAGTCGGCCGAGAAGAAGGTCGACTTCGTGATGGAGCCGTTTCCACGAGATCTCCTGGTGCGCGCGGACGACGCACGCCTCCGGCAGATCCTCGTCAACATCATCGGAAACGCGATCAAGTTCACATCGGAGGGAGAGGTGCGGGTCAGCTTGCAGACGGCACCCGGCTCGCCCTACGTCTGCATCGTGATCCGCGACACGGGTATCGGCGTGGCGCCCGAGAGGAGGCAGCTCCTCTTCCGGCAGTTCTCGCAGGGCGATGCCTCCACGACGCGCAAGTTCGGGGGAACGGGGCTCGGTCTCGCGATCGTGAAGGAGCTTGTCGAGAGGATGGGCGGATCGGTGTGCCTCGACAGCGATGGCGTGGGGAAGGGGACCACGGTCACCGTGACGCTGACCCGCGCGGGGGCCGTGGCGGGCGAGGCGTCGCCCGACGGATCTCAGGAGGGAGCTGCCGCTCCCTGACGGACCACGATCACGATCAACTCGCCCGCACCGATGCGGATCGCGGCGGGCGAGGTCTCGACGACGTTCGAGATGGAGTCCTGCGCGCCCAGCTCGATCCGGCGGTTCGCGAGCGGATACCGGAGATTGACCGTGGTGACGTCCTCGGCCGGGGCGCCGACCGCGAAGAACGAAACGACCGTGCCGGCAGGCTCGTCGATTCGCACCTCGCCGGCACGCGCGAGCCAGGCGCGCGCGTGGTCGTCCTCGAGGACGATCCGGGCGCGGCCCTGATAGCGGCGCAAGAGCGAGAGATGTCCGAGCACGTGGTCGATGCGCCCCGCGCTCGCGCCGAGCAGCGTGATCTCGTCGAAGGTCCTGCGGGCAAGGACCCATTCGACCGCCTTCTCGGTGTCGGTGTGCTCCGTGTCGGGATTGGGGACGATCGGGATCTCGCGGAAGACCGCGAGCGACTCCTCGGAGATGGAGTCGAGGTCGCCGACGATGGCGTGAGGGATCTCTCCGTAGCGCCTCGCGACGTCCGACCCGCCGTCCGCGCAGACGAAGAGCGTGGCGCGGGCGAGCGCGTCCTTCAGGATCGCGCGGCTCGGCGGCGTTCCGTTCGCGAGGATGACGGCGTTCGGCATCGTGAGGGAATCGAGTCGGTGGTATGGTGAGGCCGAGGCGCGTGTGTCATGTCCTGCGCGGTCGGGCCTCGCATCGGGTGGCCGGCGTCGAGCCGAGCCTAACATCGTGAGGGGAAGCATGGCAAACCACCGGGAAGCACGATCCGTTCTCATCATCGGAGCGCTGACGCTGGTCGTCCTGGCGGTGGGGCTCTACCTCGGCTTCCAGCCACCCCGCTCGGCCCACACCGGAGAGCACGCCCCCAGGGTTCCGGACCAGGGGCCGATCCTCTACGAGATGCGCTCCGTACGATCCGAACCCGATCGCATCCGCCTCGAGTGGAAGGACGTGGAAGGTGCGAGCGGCTACCGCATCTCGATCCTGAGCGCCGAGGACGACTCGCTCTTCTCGAGTCCCGTGCTCTCGACGACCACGTGGGTGGTCCCGCCCGAGCTGCGGCCCCTCCTGACGCCGCAGACGGTCTACCACTGGAAGCTGACGGTCATCATGCCGGATGGCGCGATGGAGTCGTCCGAGCCGGCGGCGTTCGCGACGCAGTAAAGAGGAGCCCCTGAGGCTCGCCCCAGGGGCTCGTTCCGGGTCTGAGCTTTTCAGCACCAAACACACTGTGACTCGAAGTAAACCGAGCAGTACTCCACGCAAGAGGTGCCGCATTCCGTGTTGCAACCGGTCTCGACGGTGCAGTAACAAGAATCCGTCGCTCCGCACCCCGCTTGAGCCGTCGGTTCGCAGTCCTCGCAGGTTCCGGCGCAGGAGCCGCAGGTCCCTGCTTCGGAGAGGATTTGGTCCTTCCGTTCACCTCCGCCATGTACCAGGGCTGCACTCGTGGGGTGAAGACTGCGCAGCGTTTGTTTCTTCAGGCGGAGTTTGCGGCGGGTGGGGTCCATAAGCCCTCCTAGTGGGAGTCCGACGCGCGTTGCAACGTGAACGGTAGACCCTGGAGAGGCTTCTCATAGTACAGCGATGCACTCGTAGTTCAAGGACTCGAACGTCGCGCCCTTCCGAGTGGCTCTTGACAGCGCTGGGGCCGCGAGCCATCCTAGAAACGACCGTTAGGGGTGGCCGGAAAAACACCGGCCTGAGATCACACCCTAAGAACCTGATCTGGATCATTCCAGCGTAGGGAAACGGACACAGACGAGTCTTCCGCCTGGCCGCGTTCTCTCCTGGACGCGGCCGGATCTCTTTGGAGGCTCGTCCACATGGCATCACGACTGCCGCTCGCCGTCGCCGTCGCGCTCCTGCTGGCGTTTCCAGGCTCCTCACTCGCGCAGGCACAGAACCCGCCCGCGGCACAGCCCGAAGCGATGCCCCCTCCCGTGCCACGCGTCTCGCTCCACGGCAAGGTCGTGGATGCCGCGACAGGACAGTCCGTACCGCAAGCTCGCGTCACGCTCCGCACGCAGCCTCGCGCGGACACGGTCACCGACGCGAACGGGGAGTTCCGCTTCGAGGGGAGAGTTCCCGGCGTTCACGAGGTCGAGGTCTCGCGCCTCGGCTACGTCACGCTCCGCATGAACCCAACCGTGAGCGGGACTTCGCCGGTTCTCGTCATCGAGATGGAATCCATGGCGCTCCCGGGTCCGCAGCTCGAAGTCACGACCACGCGCGCCACGGAGCGCGAGACTCCGACCGCGTTCACCGAGCTGGAGCGGCCCGACATCGAGGAGCGCTACTGGGCCCAGGACGTGCCGATGCTCCTCGCCGAGACTCCGGGAACCTATGCGTACTCCGACGCCGGGAACGGAATCGGCTACTCCTACGTGAAAATCCGCGGGTTCTCGCAGCGGCGCGTCGCGGTCACGATCAACGGCATTCCCCTGAACGATCCGCAGACGCACGAGGTCTACTGGGTGGATCACCCGGATTTGCTTGCGAGCGCCCAATCCGTTCAGGTGCAGCGTGGCGTGGGAAGCGCGCTCTACGGCGCGAGCTCCGTGGGCGGCGCGATCAACGTGGAGACCTTGAAGGTGCCCATGGAGCGGCGGATCTCCCTCGAGGCCGGGGGCGGCAGCTACGGCACCCAGCGATTCTCGGCGCAGTACGAGTCCGGGCTCCTCGACAACACGTACGTCCTCACCGGCCGCTATTCGCGTGTCCGGAGCGACGGATACCGCGAGCGCTCCTGGTCGGACCTCTGGTCCTACGCGTTCTCCGCGGCGCGCCTCGACTCCTGGATCACATCGCGGTTGAACCTCTACGGCGGGCCCGAGCGGCTCCACCTGGCCTACTTCGCGGTGGACCGGGCGTATCTGGACGGCAGGATCACCGGGGATGCCGACCAGGACCGTCGGTACAACCCGCTCGAGTGGCCGAACGCGACCGACAATTTCTTCGAGCCG